>CAYPUN010000143.1:0-3915 GCA_964413985.1 uncultured Rickettsia sp.
CCATTGTCTTCCGCGTCGCCAAACCTTCCCGCTCTAATGTTCACCTGAATTGACGGCAATAAAAGTTTTGGCACGGCCTTTCCCACATCACGCTTGTTTCTGGTTGCAACATATTCTGCTTTGCTGATTTTTTCGTTCACCAAAATATTATTTTTTTTCTGCTCAGCAACGGTGCACAAAAACTGTGGCTCTTTGCCTTCTTGCGGATAATCATGGCCAACAAAAATTTTCGTTTCATTTGGCAGGGACAAGATTTTTTGAATTGAATCATAAAGATTTTCAGCGCTGCCACCCGGAAAATCAGTTCTTGCTGTGCCCATTGCTGGTGCAAAAATTGTGTCGCCAACAAAAATGCAATCTTGAACAACATAGCAAGCGCAGGCGGGAGTGTGCCCCGGAGTGTGCATCACTGTCACTTCTAAATTTCCAATCATAAATTTTTCGCCATCTTTAAAAAGGTGGTCAAACTGCGAACCGTTGAGCGGCGTGTCTTTGGCGGTGTTAAAAACCGATGTCCAAAATTTTATTACTTCTTTGATGTTTTCGCCAATGGCAATTTTGCCACCAAGTTTTTCTTGCAGATAATGTGCTGCGCTCAAGTGATCAGCGTGCGCATGAGTTTCCAAAATCCACTCAACATTTAAATTTTGTGATTTTATATAATCAACAACAATGTCGGCTGGCGCATAAGAAGTTCTGCCAGAAAAAATATCATAACCCATCACCGAATCAACAACGGCGCACTTTTTAGAGGATTCATCACTCACCACATAAGTGAAAGTTGCAGTGTCTTTGTCATAAAAATTTTGTATTTTCATAAGATAAATTTTGGTTGTTGAGCAAAAATTATCATGTTATTTTGGGGTTGCTGTGCAAGATGCGCCTTGCTGCTTGCCTTGATTCCACGGCATTTTTGCCATAAAAACAGCCAGACCGCAATAGCCGCTGAGCCCTGCAAATATTAAGCCGGCGCCAAAAAATCCTGAAAGAAGGAAAAAATTTGTGTTGACAAAATAGCCCAAAACGCTGCCCAAGAAAACTCCAAGGCCAATGGTCAACTGCACTTGGCGATCAAGTGGCAAAAAGAATTTGCCAGAATTTTGTGCATCATAACCCGCAGCGCTCCAAGCCGAAATTCCACCTTCAAGATTATAAATTTCAAGATTTGGATCTTCGCTCAAAAGCTTCTGACAAGCCATCTGAGAGCGTTTGCCCGATTTGCAATGAATCACCAATTTTTTATTTTGACATTGCGGCAAGGAACTTTTGCGCACATTTGCCAGTGGCAACAAATTTGAGCCAGAGATTTTTTCGGCCTTGTGCTCCATTGGTTCTCTAACGTCAACCACAACGGCCTCATTGCTTTCAAGCCATTTTTTTAGAGTTTTTGCATCGATATTTTTTATGGTCATAATTGTCTTAATTAATATTTTAGTTTTTTCTAAACAATTTTTTTTCTATTTGCAATAAATCAAATAAAGCGTTGATAAAATCGCTTTCACTTCATAACCTTTTGTAGAATAAAAAACTTCCCGCCCCTCTTTGCAATCTTTAACCAAATTGAGTTTTTTCATTTTGGATAAATGTTGTGACAATGCAGAGTGCGAAAGATTTGAAAGCTTTGATAATTCTCCGGCAGATTTTTTTTCTTCAGCCAAATGGCACAAAATCAACAGCCTTTTTTGATTGGCTAAAATTTTTAATAACGATTCTGCTTTTTTGATGCTTTTGTTCATTTTTTATAAAAAAACAATTTTTTTGTTCAAATAGTTTAGTAAAATCTAAAATAATAAGCAAGGATTATTTGAATAAGAGCTTGGGGCAGGGGATTCAGGTGTTGTCTGAAATAAAGACAAATAATGCTGGGAGCGATTTAATGCTTGCTCTTGGCGCAATTTTTGGCGTAATTTGAATTTATTTCACAACATAAATTAGTTAAAAATGGACCAAAATAGATTGCTCTCAAACAGCCAGATTATGTTTTTTAAAAACCCAAGATTGACGGTTGTAGAAATTGAAAAATATATTGAGCGAGAAGGAATCGCGCGGCTAAACTCGGATGCTTTAAAGGCTTATATTGAAGGCTTGGCAATGCGGGCTTCGTCAGTCGTTGATTATGATTTGATAGAATCTGTTATCACTTTTTTTGTAGCAAAAAAGGGAATAAAAATTAATGCCCCAATAACAAAAGCAATTTCGTTTGATAGGCCTGCGGCAAACGCCTTGCAGCTTGTAGCCAGTATGCTTGAAAATAAATATCTTGCAAAAGAAGTTAAAAAAAGGGCGACTTTTCTTGCAACTGCCGCACTTGAAAACAGCGCGGGATTTTCTTTGCAAGAAAAAGAAAAGGTTGAGTTGATAAAAAATATTTTAGAATTTAAGCCAGAATATATCAAAATATTAATTGCTAAAAAATTTTGTATTGAACCGGATTTTAAAATTGATGGAAAGCCTTTGGCTCAATATGCGAGAGATTGCAAGGTTGATGCTGAAATTGTTGGTTTTATAGAAAGTCAGCCCAAGAAAATTGATCATGTTTTGCGCAAAAAAAGAAAAATATTGCAAGATCCGATTATTTTGGATGGCAAAATTGCTGATGGAGAAGTGATTGAAAATTTTGTAAAGGAGATGAAGCGCGGTGTTAATACTCAAGGTCAAATAACTCTTGTCACCTCTAAAAAGGGCGCAAATTATATGATGAAACCAGATTGCAGTTTTTCGCGCGCAATTGCCAATCATTATGGGGCTCAAATTTTGCGGGTGGTTTCGGCAAAAGATTTTGCGGTGAAGGATCCTGCTATAGTTAAGATTGGTTTTCATCAAAATCCCGGCAAGGTCAAATATGTTTTTGCAACAAAAATTGATCGCGCTTTTTCGGGTCAGCGAGATATGGGAAATTTTTTAAGTGGAGAATTTGGAATTACGGAAAATCCGTCTGGAGCCGCTTATTTTGGAGCTTCGTCAGTTTTTGGAGAAAGAGACTGGAACATGTTAAACGGCAGAATCAGCGCCAAACATGGGCGCTTAATTGCAATTGACACCGAGCCGCTTTTTAATGGAATTTTTGCAGGAGAAGAAATTGATCCAAAAATGCGCGTGATGGGATCAATTCAATCGCTGGTTTTGCTCAAAAAACTTTCTGGGGCCAGCTCTATCGAGGTGTTTAAATTTTATATGGATCTGGTTGGTGAGGCCACGAAAATAAATCAAGATGACAAGTTGACGGCGGAAGATTTCTGTAAAAAAATTAACAAGTTGCAAACTAGTGCGATAGACAATGATCTGCTTAAAAAAATCAAATCAAATATTTCGGCTAATCCAAGGCACAAAGCTGAATTTATGGCTTTTATGAGAGGTGTTGAGCGGGCTATAGCAATTGCTGAAGATGGAAATTTTCTTGATGATCTGGGTAAAAAATATCAAGCAGAAATTGGTGATGATGCTTTTGTTGCGGCGAAGAAATGTCGAGCGGCGCTTGTTTCAAATGCGCAAGAGTCAAAAAAAATATATGTGAAATATTTAGAATTTTATAAAGAATTGCAAGAGCAGGAGAAGGTTTCAGATGGTGGCGCTAAAACTGTTGCAGCCGGTGTTAAGGCTGGCGTTGCTAAGGCAGGCGGGTTTTTGCCGTCAATAAAAAGCAGCAATAAAGTTGCGCCAGAGACTGCAAAAGCTCCAATTATGACCATGAAGGAGTTGGAATTGGCAAGAAAAGAAAAGCAAAAAACTAGAGCTGCAAGTGTTGTGGTGGCGAACGCAAAGCAATTTTTTAAAAGTGGCAAAGTTGCGCCAATTGATAAAGGTGTTTTGACGAAAGTTCCAGATGTCTCTCCCAAGGCGCCTTCCAAATCAAAATTGCAACCAGTTTCAAAAGGCAATTGGACATCTGGAAAGGCAAAATAGAAGTATTAATTT
>CAYPUN010000144.1:0-3915 GCA_964413985.1 uncultured Rickettsia sp.
TGCTTGCTCATCTTTAAGAAAATTGCGCGCTGAGCAATCGCCATATCAAAGCATTTCTGGCGTTGTGCAATGTTACGACCTCGAATCATACACTGGCAAAGTAGGCAATATTCCAAATAATGGAACCATCACAAATGATGCTTTGGCTAGGGGTGCTAAAATTTTACCTCCTTTCAGCTCAGAGCTTGGCTATGGCAATTTTTCTAATTTTTCTTCAGCGTCAAAAGTTGACAAAGATTTCAACAGCAATATTATTTTTCAAATCAATCAGCCAATCACAGTTGGGCAAAATGGTCGCATGACCTTCATGTTCCTTGACGGAATTGATTTTTATAAAAATTTCAACTCATATTATGGCGACAATATTCCAGCTCCAACGCCAAATTATAATGGCTCTAACGGCTTTAAGGTCTCGCTTTCAAGTGCTCTAGAATTTGCCAATGGCGAATGGCTGGAGGCAAAACTGTGTCAAGAGCGCGCAGATGATGCGGTATCGTGCAAGAGGCTCGCACTAAACAGCAATGCTCTTTTTCCTAATCAGCCAAAAATTGTTGAGTTAAATGAGCCAGGCTCAGGCAATCTTTTGCCAGTCTCAAAAACCCCATTTTATTTTGACACGGCGGGCAACATAATCCGCACTCAATCTCCGGGAGCAGTCGATTGCACCAACACATTCGTAAATGACACTTATTATTGCCATACTGACAAAACAGTCGACCAATCAAAAATCAGAATCACTTTCAAGATCAAAGATCCCGAAACTCCAAATTGCGCAATCAACGACCCATCTAATCCGGCGCCAACAAATCCGGATGGCGTTATCATGTCAAATACTCGCTTCAGACCAAGCGATTGTGTGGTTGGAAACCCAACAGCAGATGCTTCAATTCCAAAAAATGGCATCACGGTAGCTGACGGTGCCACCACAATTTGCCAACCAAACAGCAAAGCGGGCACATTCTGTCTGCCAGCTGACGATGTCGGACTCAACACCGATGGCAGTAAAAAAGTTTGCACCAAAGAATTTCGCTGCGTCAGCAAATATGCCAACAACAGCGGAAAATATTACGTTGCCGTCAAAGTAAAAACCCCAGGAAGCAACATCTCCAACATCGTCAACCAAGTAATAGACCCAGTCGTAGAAGTTATGGACGGCAACAAAGACCATACCAAAATCGGCCAAGCCGAAAGAATTTATAAACTCATAATTGCCGATCCAAGATATCAAGCTATCCTCTCAATCTGCTTGGTTGTAATGTTCACATTTTATGGCCTTGGATATTTGATTGGCGTAACAGAAGCTGGCATCAGCGACATCATCAACAAACTTGTCAAAATCAGCTTGATCTATCTGTTTGTAGGGCCAGAAGGCTGGGATTGGTTCAACAAAATTGTCGTAAAATTCTTCAAAGACGGCACGGATTATCTTGCCTTCCTCATGGCGTCATCCTTCGACAACTCGCCAGAGTTGGCCAATGCCATCCAAAATTCAGAATTTTATGACAAATCAGTTTTGTTCAACAGTGTCGACAAAGTATTTGGCATTTTCTTCTCTGCAACGGTGCAGAAAAAAATCTCAGCACTTTTATTTGCCAGCATTTTTGGATGGGCCTATCTCATCCTAATTTATTACGGCATGCTGCTTTATGTTTACGCTGTCGGCAACGCCGTATTGCTATATTTGACCTCGCAAGTTTTTATCTCAATCTTGTTCGTTTTGGGGCCATTATTCTTCGTCTTCACGCTCTTCTCGCAAACCAAGGAGATGTTCGACAAATGGCTCAGCCAGCTTATCAGCTTCTCGCTGCAGCAAATATTCCTTCTCACAACTTTGGCCTTCTTCAACATGATGATGTACGAAGTCATCAAGATGGTTTTGGGCTACAAAATCTGTTGGGATGAGGTCTGGACGATCAACATCATCACGCGCATCACATTGATGTCGTTTTGGACGATTGCCTCACTGCCGCCACGCGTCAACGCGCAGTCAGATGCCGGAAACATTGGCAACCCAGACGGTATACCATCATTCTTCACCATTTTATTCTTGTGGGTGATCGCCGACTTAATGCTAAAATTCGTCGATTTTATGACCAACATGGCCGCTTCAATCAGTGGCGGCTTGAAAGCATCGCAATTGGCTAGTGGCATCAAAGCCTCTCTAGGAGCTGTGGGCAAAATGGTCAGCGCTCCAGCCAAAGAATTGTGGGACAAAACCGCTGGTGCAAAAATGCGCGAGCTTGATGCTCACTATTTTGATTCAGGCAAACTTGCTGACGAACGGCGCAAACAAAAAGAGCAGGAAAATGCTCAAATGGCTTCGCACAAAAAAGCTTTCGTCAGTGCCGGAGATCAGGCTGTCAAAGAACATCTGCGCAAAAATGCTGCAGAATTATTTGCTCCGGGCGTGACAAAAGAGCAGCGCGACAAAGAGTTAACCAAAGTGCGCGACGAAGCTATGGCAAAAGAAGGTAAGAAACGCGGCCTAACCGACGATCAAATCAACAAAGTTAAAAACGACAAAGGATTCAAATATGAGGGCAGCAATGTCCTCGCTGGCGGCTGGCAAGCTATGAAGCAAGGACTTACAGCGAGCGGCTCCTTCAAAACCAGCATCGGTGAAAGAAAAGTCAATTCCGAACTTTCTGCCAAAGACGCAAGAGAGGCCCTCAAAAACACCGACTCAGTTGGCAGAGAGCAATTCCTCAAAGCGGTTGCAAGTGGTGATGTAAGTGTCAAAAAAAGCGGCTGGGAAGGCTTTAAAGACAAGGCAAAAACTGCTGGCAAAGTTGCTGCCGGAGTTGCCACTGGCGGTCTAGCTCCAGCTGCAATGGCTCTTTCAAAATATGCAAAAGATGCGGCCGAATATAAAGAAGCCAGAGAACAGCTTGTCAGCGAAGGCGTTGTGCCAAAAATGGCCTTAGGTGTCTATAGTGCTCTGCCGTCAGAAATGAAGGACAAAATCAGGGCTCGCCGCGATGTGAACCGCGCGCAAAAAGACGATGGCGCCAAAAAACGCCCAAGTGCCAACACAGAAGCAAAGTTGCGCATCGAGTCACAAATGCTTGACGAAAAAGAAAGTGGCGGCGAGGGCGAATTTGTCAGAGATCAAGACAGTGCTGCCGCAATGGGAATTGGCAGGGAGAGAGATTTGTTTGCGCTTATGAAGCGTGGCGATGTGGCCAAACAGATCAAAAAAGAGCGTGCCGCGCTTAGCAAAACCGAACTTCTGTCAAGACGCGATCAGGCCAAAGCTAATCTTGTCTCAGCCGAAGAAGAATATGATAAATATGACGATGACGTAGAGACAACGAAAAACGATCCAGAATATAAGGAAAAAGAACATTTGATGACTCAATGTCGCGGAAAAATCGCCGATCCAAAACTTAGTCGAGAAGAGCGCAATGAGGCAAGAAAAACTCTTTCCACCCTCAAGAAAGATCCAGAATTTACAGCTAAAGTGACTAAGTTGAAAAAAGATATTGTCAGCAGAAACCAAGCTTACAACAAAGCTCAAAACTATGGCAAGGCGGTTGAGTCATTAGAAATTCAGGTTGCCGAGATGGAGGGCGCTTCTTCTGGCCCAGTGGTAACAATAAAAGATCCATATGACGACGGCGACGATAACAAAGGCAAAGATTCAAAAGATGGTGACGCATAGCTAAAAAAACCACTAATAATATTTTTTTAGTTTTTTACTTGACTTTTTGTTAATTTTTAGTTTTAATACACGACCCTTTTTGCTGATTGCCTTTGAAATTCAATATTTTAATTTTAAAGTTTTGTAAGCCTTTTTTAGTTTTTTTAAGTGGGGCTTACCTCGGGAAAATAGTTGACTGCAGTGCTTGCAGCCTCTATCGCAGCAATTATAAACAGTCTTTATAAACGATATTTATGCTTAAAACTTACGTTGCA
>CAYPUN010000145.1:0-3907 GCA_964413985.1 uncultured Rickettsia sp.
TTGCCGCCTTCACCAAAGCTCTTGAAAATGGCGATTTTGGAGCCGTTGCAAAAGCAGGAAAAAATTTTTTTGAAGAAGCTGGAAGTGGCGATGAGCAAAAAGTTCATCTCAAACTTCTGGAGCGGTGTTTTAATGATTATGTGGCTGGAATGTTTGGTCCAGAATTTGAAATCGCCACAATTTCTAAAGTTAGAAATTCTGACTCTATAACACAAGGAACAAAAGATTTTGCTACTGTGCAAGAAAGAATGTTTTCTAGCGAAACGCCATATGTTGAGATGATGGGGTTTTTTACCGCTCATGAATTTTTTGCTGAAAAAATGTTGCAGCAAATTTTTGAAAAAATGTTTGAGCCCTTTAAAGATCGATTTGAAAAAGACGAATATGATAAAATGGTGTTATATTTTAAAGAGCATTTGGCGGAGGGGAAGGATGGTGAACCTTCTGTTGAGGCAGATCATTATATTCAGGCGCGTAAAGCCGCAATTGAAGCAATTGCAGCCGATTTAAAAAATGCGCACCGGTTTTTTGATGGCGCTATGGCCAATCTTCATGGGCAATTTCGACTGTTTGAATCGGTCGCCGAGGAGGCTTCAAAGGTTAGAGACGAATCAAAACTAGTGTTGCCAGATGCTGTGGTCAAGAAAATAGCGGAAAAAGACGCTTCCTTGCCAAAAACAGGCGCTCCTCAATCGCCACAAGACCCTGAAGCCGAGCCGCTTCAGCCCAAATCGCAACAGCAAGGTGGCGCCAAAAAATAAATCCTGTTGCAAAGACTCAATTTTTATGCTATAATAGCCCTTGGATATTAATTTAACTTATTTTTAAACATGCCAAGTTTTGATATAGTTTCTAAAATCGACATGCAAGAAATTGACAACGCGATCAACTCGGTGATGCGTGAGCTTTCAAATCGCTATGATTTTAAAGGTGCGAAATTTTCGGTTGAAGTTGATCACAAAGAAAATCTAATCAACATTGCGGCGGAAGATTCTTATAAAATGGGTGCAATTCGTGATTCGATCAAAACCTTTGGAGTGAAGCGTGGTATAGATCCAAAAGCTTTTGATTTTCAGAAGGAAGAGGCGGCAACGGGCAATAGTTTGCGTCAAGTTGTGAAGTTGAAAAATGGTGTTGAGCAAGAAATTGCCAAAAAAATTGTGAAGCAGGTTAAGGATAGAAAGAGCAAGGTTCAAGCGTCAATCAGGGGCGATGAGGTGAGGGTGGAAGGCAAAAATCGTGACGATTTGCAAGCTGTGATGGCTGATTTGCGTAATGCAAATTATGATTTACCATTGCAGTTTATTAATTTTAGGGATTAATCATGTCTGTTCCTACTGGAAAAACATTAAGAGACAATAGAGGGATTGGTGAAAAAATTAGTCAGGCTGGCGGCGATTTTAAAACTGCAGTTAAAGACGCATCATCATCAACCGTTGGTAAGGTTGTGCGTGGTGCGTTGATGCCTGGATTGTTTTTGCCGGCGGCAGTGCTTATGGCTTCGATGGCTGTGGTTTTGAAGGGTATGGATCTTTGCTGGTCAACAATTCACAAAACAAAATGGGGTCAGAGTGAATTGGTTTATGATCCATTTTTTCACAATGCTTCTGCTGCAATGACCAATTCTATCAAGGGTTTGTTTTGGTTTACATTTGAGCCTTATTATGATCTTGCGATGGCTGCTTCTGATGCGATGTCGCGCGTTAGTGGTTCGCAAGGGGGAAGGGATAGTCAAAAAGATAGCAAATATAGCAGGACAAAAGAAGCGGAAAAGCCAGAGGAAACGGCTGCAAAGGACGCAGAAGACGCGCTTGAAGAGGCAAGAAAAGCGCCTTCAAGATTTAGTGCGGCAAAAAAAGCTGCATTGGCGGTTGCGTCACCAATTTTGTTGCCTTTTGCTCTTGTTGCTGCGGGTGCTGCTGTGGCGGCTGATAAGTTGGCGGGAGGTGGTTTTGCTAGGCATACTGGTAAAAAATATCAAGTTGTTGATGATGGTGGGGGGAAAAGTGTGGTGAGTGGTAAAGAGCTTGATAAAATGATGACAAATACTGGGGCTGTGGGTTTTGATGTTGCTGATGATGGTGGAAGTAGAAAGGTAGTTGATGTTGTTGAGGTGCCTGATCCAGCTAAGCCAAAGACTAATCCAAGAGATCCGCGAAATTGCAAAAATTTGTGGCAGATAGCGGCGGGTAGGGTTAAATAGATTTTTTTGTGAAAACTTTCTAACCGCCACCAATAAAATGCACAATCTCAAGCCGCGCGCCATCTTGCAAAACGATCTCGGCAAAATTTTGCGGATTGACAATCTCCAAATCTTTTTCGATCGCAATTTTTTTCACATCAAGCTGATATTCTTCAATCAAATTGGCAATTGTCATCGCCTTTGGCAAAATTTTTTCTTCACCGTTTAAAGTAATCTTGATTTTTGACATAAAATTTTTACGCTGTAGAGTGTTTTTATTTATATTTATTTCCGCCAATAATAATGCGCATTAAGTTATATAACAAATATATTTTTAGCAAAGTGGCGGTGGCGTTTTTGGCGCTGATGTCGCTGTTGGTGATTTTGATTTGGTTTAGTCGCACAATTTCTTTTGTAAAATACATCACCGAAAACGGCGTCGAGCTGCAACAATTCTCGCTGCTTTTTGTGTTGATTTTGCCGTGGTTGCTGCTGTTTATCATCCCAATTTCATTTTTTGTTGCGGTGATTTTGATCTACAACCGCTTGCTTCTAAACAATGAAATCACTGCACTAAAAAACACCGGTTTGACAAAAATTGCCATCGGAAAATCGGCGATTTTTTTGTCGATGTTTCTCACTTTATTTTGCTTTTTTATTTCGTTTTATTTGATGCCTGTGGCCAATAAAAGACTGCGTTTGGAGCGCACAAATTTTGAAAATAATTATAGCAATATATCCTTCAGCAAAGGCGCGTTTGAAGGCTTGAAGAGTATGACAATTTATGTGCGTGACAAAGATGAAAACAATCGTTTATATGGAATTTTGTTGCATGACGAAAGAAGCTTGGAGCAGGCGGTGACTATCACCGCAAAGACTGGCAATTTGAAATTTGAAAATGGCAGTTTGCTGCTTTATATGCAAGACGGAACCTTGCAGCGCCTGCGTTACAAAGAAAACAAAGAGGAAATTTTGAATTTTGATGATTATGTTTTCAATTTGACCGAACGCAACAAAAGTGAAGGCATGAAGCGGCGCTGGAAGCCAAAAGAGAGGTTTTTGCACGAGTTGATAAACCCTAACGATGATTCTGACGAGCAAGATATTTTGCAATATAAAATTGAGCTGCAGCAGCGTTTTACCTATCCCCTGATGTCTTTGGTTTTGACAATGATTGCGCTGGCAATGATTTTGCGCGGCGATCTCAACCGCCATGGAAACGGCGTCAATATTGCTCTGGCGGCGTTTGTTGGCATCAGCTTTCTGGCAATTACAATCGCGATGTATCGTTTGCTTGAAACCTCTCTGGCCTTGACACCATTGCTTTATATCGAAATGTTGGCTTTTTTTGGCTTAAGTTTTTATTTGTTAAGAAAATCATCTCATGAAAATAGAAAATCTACTACCAAAAAAAATTAGTCTTTATATCGCGAAAAATTTTCTTGTGCGATTTGCGCAGATGATTTTGGCTTTTTCGATTTTGATATTTTTTGTCAATCTGCTGGAAGCAATGGACAAGGCGTCTGAGTCGAGTGCAAGTTTTGCGGTGATTGCGTCTATGGCATTTTTGCAAATTCCAGATTTTTTAAATGACATCGCGCCTTCAATTGTGCTGTTTTCGGCGATTGTCACTTTTTTTATGTTGTCGCTCAAAAGCGAAATTACGATTATGCGCTGCGTGGGATTTTCTTTGTGGGGAATCATTAAGCCTGTAGGTGTTGCGGC
>CAYPUN010000146.1:0-3892 GCA_964413985.1 uncultured Rickettsia sp.
AGATTTGTTTTGACTTATTTGGCGACAACCAAACTTCTTATCACAAAGACATCGCCTTCAACATTTTTTGTGGAGATTTTTCTTATCCAATTGCACGCGGCGGACGTTATAAAATCAACGATATAGACGCAGTTGGTGCAACGATTTATATCAATCATTTGCGCAAAATCGCAAAATAATAATTTAAGCAATTTATTTCTTTAACGCCGGCGCTAAAGAAATAATTACCTAAATTATAACACTATCTCAACTGGAGCGCGCTCAATAACCAAGCACTTATAACTAATTGGCTTAACCGCTGCAGCGCTTGGTGGCGCAACACGCTTTAAAATAGCCGCCCATTTGTCGTCCTTGCTAACATTGGCATGAAAAGCGTTATCATGCTTTGGAAGATCTTTAAATTCTTGCCAAACACCTTCCATCATTTTATTTTTCTCTGACTCGTTCTTATCATCCATTGCATTAATACGACTAAACGCAGCACGCAAATCATTTGCCGCTTCTTTCAAACCCTTAGGAAGCACTATCTCGCCAGCATCTTTATCAAACTTAACACCTGCAGGAAAATCGCAACCAATAAAAACACAATTTTCAATTTGCATTGTTGCAAAAATTTTCAATGCCGCCTCTTTAGAACCGCCCATCATCGTGAAGTCAATATTTTCAAAGGTGCAACCTTTGCCAAAGCCATTGTCCCCGCGGCTAAAATTTGCCATGAACATTTCGGCCTCGCCAAAAATTCTGGTTTTAGGCTTTCCGTCATTTGGCTCTTCTTTAAAATGAACGCCGCCAAAATTAGCGAAATATGGTTGAAAATTTGCTGCGCGACCATCTTTTGCATCGACTTTAAAAACATCTGCCAAAGCGCCATGAACTTGGGCGCGCTTACCTTCCTTTCCAGCCTCGGCTGGCACAGAAGCGAGATGAAAATCTTGCGCAGTAATTAAAATTTGTCCCTTGTTGCCATCATCCCTCAACCGCTTTAATTCTTGCGAAGAGAAAAAATCCGACTTATCAATTGACAGAGTTTTTCTGCGCTGCAAAGTTGATATCACATATTTTACAGATTCTATTTGACTCTGAATGGTCAACTTCTTTTTGCTCAAAGCCTCGGCATCCACGCCACCACCATCTACAGCCAATTTTGCTTGAACCGCTTCAAGATCTTTCTCTAAACTTGTGATTGTTTTTTTCTTTTCTGTCACTTTTTCATCAACCACTAGTTTTCTTGTCGCCAAAAGATCTTTGGCTTTTTGACGCATTTGATCTTCCACAAATAATGGTGGTCGCTCATATTTGCCCGACCAAGAATCTGCAGCTTTTGGAGGACGCGGCGCACCGCCAACATCACGAGCTGGTGGCGCAGCACGGCGAGGAAGATGATTATCCGCTAAATTTATCGACACAATTTTATTATCAACCGCAAAAGCAGCAAGCTCTTGAGCCATTTCGACAACATTTGTTTTTGCAACGATTGCGCTCAAATTAACGATCATTCTATCAATCCGAGCATTGCGCGGAGAGTTTCCGTCTTGAATTGAAAGAGCATATTCTTCAAGCATCAAAACATTTGCAACAATTTCATCAAGATGAGAACGGTTTATGATGCCTCGATCTCGCAAAGCTTGCTTAGCTTCTTGCAAGCCAACGTCATCACTAAGAATTGAATCTATAAATGCTTCAATTTTATCAAGATTTTCTTGCGCCTTAGTCACAATTTCATCACTTTTCATCAAAGATTCTTCGAGTAATTGTTCTTCTCCAAGAATTCTATCTATCAACGCCTGAGCAAGCCCAGCCGCCTGAGCAAGCTCACTTATTTTTTGCCCATCAAAAGGTTCTAAACTAGCACCTTTATCAAGCAAAGTTTGAACCGCTTCAGATTTTTGTAAAAAAACCGCTTTCTGCAAAACTGAATCTCCAATACCACTAATGCTATCAATTTGCCGAGGAAGCCCCTCTAAAGCTGCTACAAAAAATTGAGAATCATCATTTTCTAGTGCGGCGTGCAACAAAAATTCACCTTTTTGCGCAGAATAATATTCACCCTTCGCGTCTCGCCTTTTATATGATTCTAGCTCTTCTCTAAACTCTACAATATCATTACCTTTGCTTGCTAGATTAAAAAGATATTCATTTTCAATGATGTATTTTAGAGCATCAATGTCTTCATTAATTCCTAAACCCGCCTCATCTTCAAAGCCTTCATTCACTTCAAGAACATTATCTTTAGCCTCTTTGCTAACAACCGCACCATTCTTAAGCAGCTCATAAACAAGTCTTATCAATTGCGGTTCATATTCTTCGCTATCTTTGATTTTATTCACAACAACTTCTAAAGCATAGCTAAGAAACTCTTTATCGGCTCTATTTTGATCAATAAGAAGAAAGGCAGATTCTATTTCATCATCTTCAATTGCCCCATCAAAATTCTCTTTCATTTTATCTAAGCCACCAGCTTTTAAAGCCTCTTTTGCAGCTTCCTCATCTTCCTCATCAAAACCTAAATCTCCCCTAATAGTAACAACTTGCTGCACAATGGCAGCGCCTAAATCTGGATGACGATCAATAAAATCACCCAACATCTTTTGTCTTTCATTGGCAGATATTTTGTAAGACAAAATTTCCAAAATTGCCTCATGCGTCTCTCTAGAAGCATAATCTTCTGCAACAAGCTCTTCGCCCAAACATTTCAAAACCTCTTCATTAAAAATATCTGGCCACAAATTAGAATTATTAGCGATATTGTGGTTGTTAACTTCATTTATTTTTATAAATAATTCGTGCTTTGAAACATCTCCAGCAATAGCCTTTTTAATAAAGTCTTGCGCTTCTTTTACAAAATCATCTTTCTTAACTCTAACTGAAGCCCGAGCTGCTAGTCTGTTGTGTCTATAAGAAATAAAACTGTTACGTTCCTCTTGCGCTATTGCGGCACTGCCTACAACTAAATTGATATGTTCTAGTCTTTTGCGGCTTGCATCGACATCATCCTCACCAAAATCATCCCACATTTCTTGAGGATTTTTTGTTTGCAAATCATATAAAGCCTCTGCTGTATAAACACCGCAAGCAAGTCCACCTTTTTGCATTCTTTCGGTTCTAACCTTGCCATCAGCACCAACAATTTTTTTCCCAATTGCGTTTCCTTTATCTGGATCCGCAACTTCTAGTTGTTCATCGTCCAAACCAAAAATGTGCTGAAACTGCTCACAAAATTTATCAATTATATCTTGCGAAATTTCATCGGGATAAAGCCGCGTCGGATCATATTGCGCAAAGGTTAGGCTATATTTGCCATCATCACCTTTATCAACCATAATCTGCGCAGCAATCCAGTGATAATTGCCAAGATTTAGAGGAAATAGAATTTGTGCGGGATAGATTTGATCTGGCGAAAAAGGCAAAAAGCCTTCATTTTCACTCACTTGTTCTAAATGAAGCAAGTCTTGCAAAACTGCCGGCATATAATATTTGTGACCAAGCTCATATTCTTCACCAGTAAGCGCCATTGCTTCCATGCGAAGGTTGACACCGCCTTTTTCATTTTTTAAAAATCCATCTTGGGTGACTCCATCTGCAGCAATGGTTGCAATAATCTGCGATGATTCATGCTTTGCAGGATCTTGATAAGGAAATCGAAAAAAACTATGCTTTGTCTCAGCGCTTGAGTCAGCGCCCTTAGCAACAAGCACCGATCTAATATCTCTGTCTGTATATCTGTATAGTCTATCAACGGTTTTTGGCATATATATTAGCTTAATTAAAAAACCAACATCAAAACCAAGCGCAAACTGCGCTTAGAGTTTTTCCACATACACTTTCGAGCCTAAATCTTTAAATTTTTGGCTCATTTTATCCATGCCCTGCCTTGCTTCTTGCTCTGCTTCTT
>CAYPUN010000147.1:0-3839 GCA_964413985.1 uncultured Rickettsia sp.
AATTGCCTCCTGCGTTGCTTTTTTAAAAAATTCTGCTTTTCCTTTTTGAAAAATATTACTTTCTCTTTTTGAGAAATATTGTTCGCTTTTGAAAAATATTGATCTTTTTCAAATTGTCCTTTTCCAAATTGTCCTTTTTTAAATTTTCCTTTTTCGAAAAATATTACACACTCAAAAATCATTGCAAATAACCGCAATCGATTTATCTTCTTAAGAGAAAATATCCCTAAATTATCGCACAAAAAATGTCTCTAACAAATTTAATTTTAAGCGCTGGAGCGGTTGTTCAGCTGGTGATGGCGTTGCTTTTTATGGCGTCTTTGTGGTCTTGGGCGATTGTGTTTGACAAGATGATGAAATTTCGCTTGTTGCGGATTCGCAGCGATAATTTTGAGGCTTTGTTTGAAAAGGGTGCGCTGGAAGATGTTTATTCGGATGCAAAAAAAAATGACAATCATCCTTTGGCCCGCATATTCTCTGCCTGCATGAAGGAATGGAAAAGCAACAATATCAAGCAAATTGTTGGTGAGAGCCCCGAAAAAAAAGCGGCGTTAAAAGAGAGGATGGGTGGTGCAATGCAGGTGGCTCTAAATCGCTCGATGGGTCGTTTGGAGGCGGGGTTGAATTTTTTGGCAATCATTGGGTCTGTGGCGCCTTTTGTGGGGCTGTTTGGCACGGTTTGGGGGATTATGACTTCGTTTCAGGGAATTGCGGTTTCAAAAAATACTAGCCTTGCGGTTGTGGCTCCCGGAATAGCGGAGGCGCTGCTTGCGACGGGTATTGGTTTGTTTGCTGCGATTCCGGCGGTGTTTTTTTATAATATTTTTTCAAATAGAATTAATCAATTTGTTGAAAGAGCGGAGAATTTTTCGGTGCAGCTGCTTGCAGTGTTTTCTAGGGAGTTGGATCGTTAGGGTGATTGTTGACGGTGGTTTTTGTGAGTTGCGCTGAGCGCTTTCTGCTGGATCTTTGAGGATATAAAATTATTTGAACAAAAACACAATTCCTGCAAATAAAGTCATTGCACCGATCAGCTTTTTGAAGAAAGCTTCGCTCACTTTCAGATGAACGTGATAGCCCAAATAAGCGGCTGCAAACACGGGGATGATTGTCCACCAAATATCTTTAAACAATGCAAGAGGCAGGTCGCCTTGAATTCCAAGCTGCACGGCGCGACAGGCGTTGAGCGCTACAAACAACGCCGCCATGGTGCTGCGCAGTTCTGATTTTCCTTTAAATGTATCCTTCAGAGCGTTGACAATAAATGGCCCGCCAATGCCAAACAAGCCAGTTGACAGCCCACCAATCAACAACAAAACATCACGAAAAAATGGTGGAAATTTGAGATTATCAAAAAACATTACCTTGGCTGAGAGTATGATAGCAAAGGCTCCAAACAGTGTCAGCATTGTTTTTTCGTCGATATTGCCAAAAATAAATGCGCCAAGCAATGTGCCAAAGAAGCAAACAGGGAAGCTCTTGAGGAAGATTTTTTTGGAGAAAGATTTGTGGTCGGTATAAAGTATATAAAGGCTTGAAAGCCCGCCAATGTAGAGCCCAGCAAGCACCATGCTTTTGATGTCCATCAAGAAACCTAGGATCGAATAGGCGATTAAGCCGCCGCCAAAGCCAATGATGCTTTCAACAAAGAAGCCAATCGAGAAGAAGATTGCAAGAAAAATCGAAGTCATTTTGTAAAAAATAATTAATCTAAACAATAAAAGCGAAATCGAGCAAAGCTATACAGAATCTAGCAGCAATTAAATTTGTTCACAATATCAAATTAAAGAAAAAGTTTTTGATTAAAATTAATCTTGATGGTAGAATTTCTTTTCAAGAAAATATTTTTAATATAATCGCTCATGAAAAAAATATTAGCCATTTTAACCCTAGTGCCCAGCGCTTTGATGGCGCAAGATCGCAGCGCAAGTCAAATACAAACATTTTCGCAAGTTCGCTTGGAAAACGTCAATAGCAGAGATTATCAAGACACCAACAGCGCCGATGAATATAACAACAACGCGGCCAAACTCAATTTTATCACTAACGCCACTTATAACAAAAAATGGTTTGCCGAAATCAATTATCGCGTTGAGCAAGTGCGCCAACAAAGCGTTGAGGACAAAAACTATGGCGGCAATGGCGCCTATTTGCGCGAGATGCGCTTTGGTTATAACGACAAAAATTTTGCGCTTTATGCCGGAAAATTTCGGCCATTTTTTGGTATAGCATGGCGCAACGGACGCAACAATTGGATGGATTATACGCAAAATAACCAAGAGCAATTCGATTATAACAACACGCGCGGCCTTTGGAACGACTATATCGCCAGCGGTTATGCACAAACAGAAAAACTTGGCGTGTCTTCGGTTGTGAAAGCGGGAAACGCCAAAACCGTTGGCAGATATGAGCTGGGCTTAAGTTTTTTTACTAACGATCGCAAAAATTTTGATAATTCGCTTATCAACCAAAGAGTGTCTGCATCCAAGTCTGACGCGCTTCCGGGTGACACAAGATCGCTAAAATCATACGTCGCATCACTTGACGTTTCGTTTGATTTTGCGCCAGATGAAAAATTATTTTATCGTTTTGCCTATATTGATTTGGCGGTGAACAGCCTTGCCAGCAGCGTGGATGCGGGCAAAATTGGTGATCAAAAAGGTTTTTCAGCGGCGATGAATTATCAATATCCGTTCTCGCAAGATTTCAATTTAAACGGCTTGGCAGAATATGTTTCGATGAAAAATGTCGGCGGCAATTCGGATGTTGATGACAAATATTTAACCACAAGCTTGGTTGCCAACATTTATCAAAATTGGAACGTCACCACAGCTTATGCAAACCGCGCCAATCAACATTTTGCTCAAAATGGTTATGATCAAAATATGTCAGAAATTTCGGCTGGTTATCGCTTCGATAAAAATCTTTTTTTTGATAGTTTGTTAATTCAGGCAGCCTATCGTAATTTGCGCACAAATGACAAGCAAAATGTTGATACAAAAAACACAGTTGGGGTTTTGGTTCGATATATTAAAAATTTCTAAAGATGAAAAAAATTTTATTAGCAGTTCCAAAAGGCAGGATTTTAGAGGATTTGAAGCCTCTTTTCACCAAAATGAATTTGCATCCAGAAGCAGATTTTTTTAAAGAATCTTCGCGCAAATTGATCTTTAAAACCAATTTGCCAAATTTAGAAATGGTGAAAGTGCGCAGTTTTGACGTGGCAACTTTTGTCAAATTTGGCGCCGCAGACTTTGGCATTTGCGGGCTTGATGTTTTGGAAGAATTTTCGTCGCACGAAATTTTTCCGTTGCTCGATTTAAAAATTGGAGCGTGTCGCTTGTCAATTGCGGCGAAAAAAAATACTCCTTTTAATTTAAGCGAGCTTAGTCATATTAGAGTTGCAACAAAATATAGCGAGGTGGCAAAAAAATATTTTGCTAAGCGCGGCGTTCAGGCTGAAGCCATAAAGCTCAACGGCTCAATTGAAATTGCGCCGCAACTTGGCCTGTGTGATTTTATTTTAGACCTCGTGAGCAGCGGCAAAACTTTGATCGAAAATGATATGGTTGAGCTGCAAAAAATTATGGATGTAACTTCTTATTTGATTGTAAATCGTGCATCGCTTAAAACAAAGAACGTGGAAGCAAATAAACTAATTGAGCTATTTAAAATTTAATGCTGAAAAACTTTATCAAAAGACAGGTTACGCATTTTCTCATCATTGTTTTGGTTGCGTCATTTTTTTTGCATGTTGACTCAAGCTATGCGATTTATGATGGCGAGCGCTATCCAAATGGCTATAACCAAAATTCGCATATGTGTGGAACTGGCGAGTT
>CAYPUN010000148.1:0-3836 GCA_964413985.1 uncultured Rickettsia sp.
GTATCGCTTGCAACAAACGGCTTACTACCAAAATAAATCTTACAAATTTAACAATCAGTTGTTTAATTTTTTTTCATTTTTGCTTTGTCGATCAGCGATATTGCAAAAATAAATATGTATCACAAAAATCACCAAGAAATAAGTAGCCAAAGAATAAATTATTTACCAAGAACTAAATTTGCGAGATAGTCATATTTTAAGAATTGCGTTTTAGTGAATGAGGGGTGGGGATGGTATTTCGAACCGAGTTTTGGCGCGCCACTGTCTGAGGGGCGAAGTACCATCCCCACCCCTCATTCACTAAAACGCAATTCTTAAAATATGACATCCGTCAAAAAAAATATTAACGTAAAATAAAAAAACAATGTCTCTACAATGCGGAATCGTCGGCCTCCCAAACGTCGGCAAATCAACCTTATTCAACGCTTTAACACAAACCGCCGCCGCCCAAGCCGCCAACTATCCCTTCTGCACAATCGAACCAAACGTTGGCCGCGTTGACGTCCCAGACGACCGCCTTCCAGCCCTCACAAAAATCGCTGGCTCACAACAAATAATCCCCGCCCAAATCGAATTTGTCGACATTGCCGGCCTAGTGAAAGGAGCCAGCAAAGGCGAGGGCTTAGGCAATCAATTTTTATCCCACATTCGCGAAGTTGACGCCATCATCAACGTTGTGCGTTGCTTTGAAGACGAAAACATCACCCACGTCGAAAACTCGGTTGACCCTTTGCGCGACATCGATCTAATCCAAATCGAATTGATTTTAGCCGATCTCGAATCGCTTGAAAAACGCCTACCGGGTTTAGAAAAAAAATTAAAAACCGAAAAAGAATTGCAGCCACAAATTGACATGGCAAAAAAAGTTTTGCAGCTTTTGCAAGACGGCAAACCAGCGCGTTTGGTTGAAGTGAAATCAGAAGAAGAAGCCAGAAGCCTGAAGCTTTTGCAGCTCATCACCTCTAAGCCGCAACTGTTTGTGTGCAATTTGAAAGAACACGAAATTGAAGGCAACGCCCACTCAAAAAAAGTTGAAGATTTTTGCGCGCAAAATAAATATGACGTGCTAAAAATTTGCGCCCAAATTGAAGCCGAAGTCGCTTCACTTGAAACTCCAGAAGAAAAAGCTGAGTTCCTAAATTCAGTTGGCTTGAAAGAAACCGGCCTCACGCAAATCATTCGCAAATCATATCACACCTTAAATTTGATCAGCTTTTTTACAGTTGGACCAAAAGAATGTCACGCTTGGACGTTGGCCAAGGGCTCTACAGCGCCAAAGGCTGCGGGCGTCATCCACACCGATTTTGAAAAAGGATTCATCCGCGCCGAAACAATTTCTTACAAAGATTATATCGAATTTGGCGGTGAAGAAGGTTGCAAAAATGCTGGAAAATTAAGACTTGAAGGTAAAGAATATATCACGCAAGATGGCGATGTATTTCATTTTAGGTTTAATAATTAATTGACCAAAATATGTGGCAAGATAAAGCCTATTACATAATTTTAATATTGCTGCGCCGCCTTTGTGGGCTTGGCTTGGTGATATTCTCTCTCGTAATGGCTTTAGCCCTTTTTAGCTTCGACGCCGATGATCCCTCTTTCAATTCCATCTCAACTGAAGACACTATAAAAAATTGGATGGGCGTGTTTGGCTCGCACATCGCCGATTTAACTTTTCAGCTGATGGGTATCGCTGGATTTTTTCTCGCATTAATATTTTTTAGCATCGGCAGCAAAATGATGAGCAAGCAAGGCGTGAAGCACCTTGCGCCAAAATTGATCGTCATTCCATTTTGCATTTTGTGCTTTGCAACATTTTTTGCAGCCATCCCGCAACCAGACTGGTGGGCCTTCAACAGCTTTGGCGGTGTGAATGGTGGATTCATTTTGACCAAAATTTCTTTCATGCCAAAAGCTGTAACAGCAATATCAGCGCTGCTTCTTGCCACTTTGCTGATTTCTGTCATCATGGAAATTTCATTTGCAGATTGGATTTATTTCCTCAGATATTTTGTCATCAGCTCGCGCCTTGTTTTAGAAAAACTTGCACAATCAATAAAAAAACTTTTTGCAAAAGATATAAAATTCTTGCCAAGAAAAAATTATTTAAGCGATGAAGAAAAGGCCGAGAAGGCTCAGGACGAAGACGCTGGCGAGGAAGAAGAAATTGAAGAAGAAAACGACGAAGAAGAAACGGAAGAAGAAGGCGAGGGCGAAGATGAAGATTCTGACAGCGAAAAAGAAGAAGAGGCAGAAGAAGTTGAAACCAAAGAAACACTAAAAGCGCGCCTCAAAAAAGCCAGCAAAGTTGGCGCCAAAAAAACTGGCAAGTCAAAATATAAATTGCCACTCGCCGAGCTTCTAACCGACCGCTCTGGCGAAAACAAAGACAAAAAAATCAGCCAATCGCAAATTGATGCGCAGTCAAAAGCGCTGACAAAAGTGATGGAAGATTTTGGTGTTTATGGAACTTCGCTTGGCGCCAAATTGGGCCCAGTCGTAACACTTCACGAATTTGAACCAGCCGCTGGCACCAAGGCCTCGCGCGTGATCGGCCTTTCTGACGACATCGCGCGTTCTATGAGCGCAGTATCTGCCCGCATCGCGCCAATTTTGGGCAAAACCACAATTGGTATCGAGCTGCCAAACTCTAAGCGCGAAATGATTTTCTTGCGCGAAATGATCGAATCAAAAGAATATAAATTCTCGCAAAATTTGCTGCCAATGATTTTGGGCAAAGACATTGGCGGCGAGCCAGTCATCGCCGATCTTGCCAAAATGCCCCATCTTCTGATTGCGGGAACCACGGGCTCGGGCAAGTCTGTTGGTCTCAACGTGATGATTTTGTCGCTGCTTTATCGCCTGCGCCCCGATGAGTGCAAATTTATCATGATCGATCCAAAAATGCTTGAGCTTTCGGTTTATGACGGCATCCCGCATTTGCTTGCGCCTGTTGTCACCGAGCCCGCCAAAGCCATCATCGCCCTTAAATGGGTGGTCAACGAAATGGAAGAGCGCTATCGCCTGATGTCAAGCTTTGGCGTGCGCAATTTGATGGGCTATAACGAAAAAGCCGAAAAAGCAATTGCCGCTGGCGAGAAGCTCAGCCGTAGGGTGCAAACTGGTTATAACCCAGAAAACGGCAAACCAATAATTGAAGAAATCGAATTTGAGCCAAAAAAATTGCCGTTCATCGTTGTGATTGTTGACGAGATGGCCGATTTGATGTTGGTTGCCGGAAAAGAAATTGAAAACTCAGTGCAGCGTTTGGCACAAATGGCGCGTGCTGCTGGCATCCACATCATCATGGCCACGCAACGTCCATCGGTGGATGTTATCACGGGTGTCATCAAAGCCAACTTCCCAACACGCATCAGCTTTCAAGTGACATCGCGAATTGACAGCCGCACCATTCTTGGCACGCAAGGTGCAGAGCAATTGCTTGGCCAAGGCGATATGATTTATATGTCAGGCGGCAGCAAAATGATTCGCGTTCACGGCCCGTTCTGCGCCGATTCTGAAATTGAAAAAATCGTCAACTTCATCAAAGATCAAGATTTAAGCGAATTTGAAGAAGACAGCAAAATCAACTTCGAAGCCGCAATTGTGCAAGATTCAAGCAGTGATGATAACAGTGATGGTGATGGTTCTGACGCAGATCTATACAAAAAAGCCGTCAACATTGTGCGCCGCGACAAGAAGCCGTCAATCAGCTATGTGCAACGCCAACTTCGCATTGGCTACAACCGCGCCGCAATTTTGATCGAGAAGATGGAAGCCGAAGGTGTTGTCACGCCGCCAAGTGTTTCTGGCAAGCGTGAGGTGATTGAGGATTA
>CAYPUN010000149.1:0-3836 GCA_964413985.1 uncultured Rickettsia sp.
TCAAAGACGCCACAAAGCCTTGCGCGTCGGGGCTCAAACGCACAATGTCACACGACTCTTGAATGTGTTTTAGTTTTATTTTGTAATCCATTTTTTAAATTTGGCCTGACAGAAACACTATTTTAGCGCGCTCAATTTAAAAAGCTGCTGTTGTTTTTGGTTTTATAGATCAGGCTTATTTATAAATGGGCTATCTAAATATAGTCTTGACAAGAGTGGAGCTGTGTTTATTTTCGATATGGTTGGCCTTTGGGCTGCAAGTTGCAAAGTTTAATTTTAAAAAAATATGTCGAAAAAAAATCCGGGAGATTGGGAATATCGAGCTCAAAAAGAAGCGCAAAAAAGATTAAGAGGCTTAGACAGTCTTTCTGTTGCCGCAGCAGCAAGTGCGTCAAATAGTGGCTCTTCGTCAGGATATTCTTCATATGAGGAGGCTTTAGATTCAATTACAATAAGGGAAATTGATGATACGCTTTCTGCTGCTCAAAAATTTGAGGAATTGGAGAGGCTTGCGCTAGCTAATACTCAGATGCGGCAGGCTATTTTTCAGAATGAGCTTCGGATGCAGCAGTTGCGGGCTCAACTTTGGCCCAATTTTCAATCTAAACCACAACCGCAAGCGCAACCAAAATCAAAACCTGAAGAGGAAGTAAAGAAAGACGCGGCAAGTAATAAGGCCTTATTTATTGAAGACAAAACTAACAAATGCTATTACAGCTTTTCTTCAGAGCATGTTATGATGAAAGTTTTAGAGAAAAATGAAGAGAAGAATTTTTATATTGTCAAGAAAGCGTTTTTATCAGAAAGTCAATTTAAAGAATATCAAGAGTCGCAATCAATGATTGGTCCATATGATTTCTCTTTTGTTATAATACAAGATAATGAGGCTGAGAAAATTGAACAAGAAGAAAATGAATCAAAGAAAGTGAATATGATATTGGCGCAAGAGCCCAAATCTGAGGTTGTGGTTGCATCTGAGGTTCTTAAAAAAGATAATAAGGCCATTGCAGAATCTGACAATTCTTTTGAAATTGGATAAGAATATAGTGCGTTATTTTTTATTAAATCGCCTCAATAGAAAAATCCGCCTCGCTAAAATTGACACTTGGCGGCAGAATTTTTATACCATGACTTTTTGCAACTTGCAAAAACACGTTGATTTTGTCGGTGTTGTCAATTTCGAGATTGATTGAGGCCACCAAAAATTCAACAGGGTAGTGCGCCTTTAAATAGGCGGTTTGATAAGAAATAAATGCATAAGCAGCGGCGTGCGATTTGTTAAAACCATAGCCAGCAAATTTGTCAACCAAGTCAAAAATTTCGCCAGCTTGTCTTGCATCAACGCCGTTTTTTATCGCACCATCGACAAAAATTTTGCGCTGTGCATCCATCTCTTCTTTAATTTTTTTACCCATGGCGCGACGCAGCAAATCTGCGGCTCCAAGGCTATATCCCGCCAACACTTTGGCAATTTCCATCACCTGTTCTTGATATACAATCACGCCATAAGTTTCGGCCAAACATTTTTCAAGCAATGGATGCGGATATTCAATTTTTTCTTCGCCATGTTTGCGGCGAATATAGGTTGGAATGTTGTCCATCGGGCCTGGGCGATAAAGCGAAATCAACGCAATAATATCTTCAATTTTATCAGCCTTCATTTGTTTTAGAACCGAGCGCATTCCTGAAGACTCGATTTGGAACACGCCAATAGAATCGCCCTTCGCCAGCATTTCAAATGTGATTTTGTCGGCAAGCGGAATGCGACTGATGTCAATTTTTACGCCGCGATTTTTCTCGATTAATTTTACTGCTTCAAAAATTGTGGTGAGAGTTTTTAGGCCAAGGAAGTCGAATTTTACTAGTCCGGCGCTTTCGGCATATTTCATCGAATAGCCAACTGCGGGCATGCTTTGCGCATCATCAGAATATAGCGCGCAAATTTCGCGAAGTGGTTTATCACCAATCACAACGCCAGCAGCATGCGTTGAAGCGTGACGGTTCAAGCCTTCAAGCTTGAGCGCAATATCAACCAATTTTGTGATTTGCGGATCTTCTTTGATAGCTTTTTGCAAATCTTTATCCATCTCGATGGCCTTTTCAAGCGTCACCGCCTCAATTGCGTTGAACGGAATCAGTTTGCAAATGCGATCAACTTGGTTGTAAGGCATTTGCAAAACACGCCCCACATCCTTCAAAACCGCGCGCGCTTGCAATTTTCCAAAAGTGATAATTTGCGCGACATAATCTTTGCCATATTTTTTTTGCACATAATCAATCACCTCGTCGCGGCGTGATTGGCAAAAATCGATATCGAAATCGGGCATTGAAACGCGATCGGGGTTCAAAAATCTTTCAAAAAGCAAACCAAAACGAATTGGATCAAGATCGGTGATTTGCAATGACCAAGCCACAACAGACCCAGCACCAGAGCCTCTTCCAGGCCCAACTGGAATATCATTTTTTTTGCTCCATTTTATAAAATCAGATACAATCAAAAAATATCCCGCGAAATTCATTTTGCTAATCACGCCAAGCTCAAAATCAATTCGTGCAAAATATTCTTGCGTGATTTTTTCTTGCGCGGCTGCATCAGTTTTTTCAAGTTCAAATTTTTGTTGAAGCCTTGCGCGCAGCCCTTCGTGCGCCTGCTTTTGCAGCTCAGCTTTCTCGTCAAAATTTTCTTCATTGCTAAATTTGGGAAGAGTAGGGGGGCGCTCAAACGCCATCACCGCGCATTTTTTTGCGATGTTCACAGTGTTTTCTAAGGCCTCGGGAAGGTCTGCAAACAGGGCCTCCATCTCTTCTTGGCTTTTAAAATATTGCTCAGGAGAATTTTTTTTGCGATTTGCTTCCAGAAAAATTCGGCCTTCCCCAATGCAGTTCAAAATATCTTGCGCCTCATGCATTTGGCGCGTCATAAAATATGTGTCATTGGTTGCAACCAACGGCGCGTTGTGTTTGAACGCTATCGCAATAAATTTTTCTTCAAGCTTTTTTTCTGCCTCAGTGTTGTGACGCGTAATTTCGATATAAAAATTTTCTGGCAAAAAAAGCGTTTGCAATTCTTTTATCAAATCATCAAGTTTTTTTTCTTGCCCATCATTTAGCATTTTTGCAATCACCCCTTCAGACGCGCCAGACAAGGCGATAAGCCCCTTCGCATGTTCCTTCAACAAACTAAATTTTATGTGCGGCGACAAGCCGCTTTCGCGATTTAAAAAACTATAGCTCACCAAAAACATCAAATTTTTATAACCATCTTCATCCATTGCAATCAATGGCAGCTTGGCTAGAGAGTTTTCAATATCAAGATTGGAAGCGTTTTTCAGGTCCTTATCTTCAAAATTCACCAACATCTCGACGCCTAGAATCGGTTGAATCCCCGACTTCTTGCACGCCAAAGAAAATTCAAGCGCAGCAAAAAGATTGGCAGAGTCGCAAATGCCAAGAGCTGGCATGGCGCAAGCCTTGGCGCGTTCTACAATTTCATAAATTTTTATCGCACCTTTGCAAAGTGAATAAGTTGTGTGATTGCGTAAAGATATGTACATCGCTATTTTTTCACCGCTTTTTCTTTGTTGTTTGACGAGTTTGACGAGCCGTTATTGAGCAAGCTAGTAGCAACTGCGCGCCCTTCAACCACGCGGCCCGAGCTTAATATATAAGTTTGATTTGGCTTCAGCGCAAACACAATTTCAACATTGCCGCGACCATTAATTTTTGGCGCCAAATCTTCCGATTTTTTGCCCGACAAAATTTTCCATTTACTGATCGTCAAATTCCAAATAATTTTCACGCCGTCAGGAGAAATATCCTTCACAAACATTTCTTTG
>CAYPUN010000150.1:0-3018 GCA_964413985.1 uncultured Rickettsia sp.
CACCGCAGCATGCGCCGTGCGTTTGCCAGAGCGGGTTTGCAGCATCCACAATTTTTTATTTTGCACCGTGAACTCAATATCTTGCATGTCGCGATAATGCAATTCGAGCTTTTTGTAAATCGCTTCAAGCTCCAAAAACACTTCTGGCATTGTTTCTTCCATTGAAGGCAATGTTGAGCCAAGCTGCGCCTTTCCTGCTTTGGTGATAGATTGTGGCGTGCGAATTCCGGCAACCACATCTTCGCCTTGCGCGTTGATTAAATATTCGCCATAAAGTTCTTTTGCGCCAGTTGACGGGTTGCGCGTAAACGCCACGCCAGTTGCCGAAGTGTCACCCATATTGCCAAACACCATCGATTGAATGTTGACAGCCGTGCCCCACTCTGCCGGAATGCTGTTGATGGCACGATAGGTGATGGCGCGATCATTCATCCAAGAATCAAAAACGGCGCGAACCGCTCCCCACAATTGCTCTTCAACCGATTGCGGAAATTCTTTGCCGGTTTCTTCTTTAACTTTTGCTTTAAATAATGCTGATAATTCTTCGAGGTTTTCTGCTGTCAAATCGGTGTCTTGCTTGGCTCCAAGCTCATGCTTTTTTTCGTCTAAAATCACTTCAAAATTATAGTGATCAACTCCCAGCACCACATCAGAATACATTTGGATGAAGCGTCTGTAAGAGTCATAGGCGAAGCGTTTGTTGCCGCTTTTTTCCATCAAGCCCAAAACTGTTTTGTCGTTTAGGCCCAAATTGAGAACGGTGTCCATCATCCCAGGCATTGAGGCTCTAGCGCCCGAGCGCACCGAAAAAAGCAACGGATTTTTTTCATCACCAAATTTTGCCTGCAATTTGTCTTCGATCAATTTTAAAGCGTTGTTGACTTGCTCTTTTAAAATTTCGGGAAAATTTTTGTTGTTTTTATAATAGACATCACACACTTCAGTTGTGACCGTGAAGCCAAGTGGAACTGGCAATCCCATGTTTGACATCTCTGCCAAATTTGCACCTTTGCCACCAAGCAAATTCTTCATCGAAGAATCGCCTTCAGACTTGCCATCACCAAAAGAATACACGAATTTTGTTTGCGCCATTTTGAAGTAGTTAGATTTGTAAATTAGATTTGTAAAGATGCATTGATTTTAAGGGTGCGAAGGAACAAAGTCAACTTGAATTTTGCACCTACAGCCAAGCTCATAAGCGCAAATTTTGCAGCATCAATTTTAAGAAATAGAAATTTTCCATTTTTTAGAAAGATGGCTCTCAATCGCTCTTCTTTCTTCATTCCTAAGAGCTTTAGAAAACATTTTTAATCATAAATTTCAATCATTTTAGGTTAAAAAATTATAATCCAAATCTGTGAGAAAATAGGTTCGAATTGATGATACCTAAGCAACATTTCGTTGCACCTTGATTTTGCTATGTTATAGACATTGTTGCTGCATATTTTTAGCAATAAGTTTATAAAAACTAATCAGTGATGGATTGAGTAGATTGAGTAGAGCGATTAGATGTAACGGTAGTAGCTTTTTTAGGAGTTGTGGCTGAAGCTGGATGTCCTGCTGTGGTTTCGACAGCTTTATCGTCTTTGCAAGCGGCAGCTGACGCTTCATCTGCAGAATCTTCATCACCATTCGCCATTCTCGCTCTTTTTGGATTCTCACCTTCAGGTTGATTTTGCATTTGCAAAACACTCTCCTCATCTTCAAGTTTTTTTCGCCAAAAAGGCAATTCAATTTTAGATCTAGATTCTTGCAATCGCTTTATCAATTCTTGATTCGTCACATTTTTAAGCAAATAATCTATAAAACGATAACTTTGAAATAATTGCGGAATCATTTCTTGAGCCTCTTCTAGCTTTTTAAAATCTGGACGCTGTTCTGTTAAGGAAGATAAAAAACTTGGCAAATTTAAAACATAGACACTCGAACGCGAATCTTTAAAATCCTCAAGATTGAAGAGATGATTTTTAGATGTATATATATTTTTTATACAAGTAAAGTCCATCAAAAAAGCGCCATGAAAATTAACCTCAAGAACTTGTTGCGCCATTTGCTTACCAAATTCTTCAAGCTTATCTTTGAGTTGATCGTCATTTAAACGCGAAAGATTTAAATAAAAATCTGATTTAAATCTAGATACTTCATCACCTCTTTCGTCTTTTATAGCAACAAAAGAATCGATGTATTTAAAAAAATTCAATATCAAAGCCGCGTCAGCGTTTTTTAAATCACAATGATTCAGAAAGGAGTCCTTAATACAACTTTTTGCAAAAGCATTATTAATACCACCAGATTTTTTAATCTCAAAATCCCCCATCTCTTGATCGGTTTTAAAATAAAAGAGTACAGCATTTAACAGCCCTATATTCACACCAAGCAAATAATCGGTTTTAAAATAAAAGGGTGAGGCATTTGACAGCCCCATACTAACACCCATCGCATGCTCATCAATCTCATCATCATTATCACCTTCTTCATAAATCTCATCATCATTATCATCATTATCGCCTTCTTCATAAATCTCATCATCATTATCATCATTATCACCTTCTTCATAAATCTCATCATCACTATCATCATTATCGCCTTCTTCATATTTATATTTTTGCATAAAAATTTGATAACAACCACCAGCACCGCCCTCATTCTCAAAACTAAAATTGACTGGAGTTCTGTCATACTCCACAGAAGGATCAAACTGCTTTAAAAATCCGGAATTTTTAGGATATTGTTCACAAACCCTTGCAAAATCAAGCTCGAATACCGTTGATTTTTCTTTGAAGGCTGATTCATCGATTTTCAAATTACCAAAACATACAGAGTCAAAATCGCCCTCCTTAACATCATTTTGACTCAAAGCAGCTTCTCTAAACTTCAAACCATGCTCAAGTAATGATTTTCTGCCAAATAAACCATTGTCTAAAATTGACGCGATGTTTTCAGTGCTGCAAACATGACTAATAGTTTCGAGAAGATTGATAGAAGAAGCAATTTGACCAATTATTTCTGCCAATCCAT
>CAYPUN010000150.1:3028-3809 GCA_964413985.1 uncultured Rickettsia sp.
TCAATTTGAGTTTGCGGCCTATAAAGATTGCCATCATATCGATAAATTGCTTCATCGTCAAAAGAGCCGGAACCTTTTTCAGGAACGTCTCTCCTAATAATTTCCTCTTGCAACCTTCTGCGTTGCATTCCTCTATATCTTCTTTGCAAAACCATTACGCTCTTTTCGACTTTTTCTATAGCCTGATTTAAAGCGAGTGAATTTTTGCTTTGAACACCAGATATTGTTTTCGATAAAGATTGCTCAACTTCAGCCTTCCTTGCCTCTAAATGTGACGGAAGAGTTATTTTATTTTTAATAAAAAATTCATATTTTGGCGCTTTAAACAATCTCTCAAATAAAATAATCAAACCTTTATTCTCTTCTTTGTCATAAACTTCTTTTTTTAAAAAATCAACAAATTCATTATAACCGTTTTCCACTTTTATCGTAATATTAACAGCTTCAATAAATTCTGGCGAAACACCTTCTTTTTTTCTAAGACTTTCCAAAATTTGCAAAAATTGAGGATTGAAGCCATCTTGCAACCCTTGCTTTTCATAAAATTGTTTGCAATAGTTTCTATATAAATCAAAAAATTCCTGCTCTTCTTTATTCATTGCCATATAGATCCTACGTTAAAATTACAATCCAAAACGATGTGAAAATATTGAAATCAGGATTAAAACTACTGGTGCTGTAAACATCACGCCATCAAGCCTGTCAAGCACTCCGCCATGTCCGGGAATGATGTTGCCAGAATCTTTTACGCCAAAAATTCTTTTGAATTTTGATTCGGTCA
>CAYPUN010000151.1:0-1812 GCA_964413985.1 uncultured Rickettsia sp.
GGGTGTTTGTGCTCGCGCCATTGTTAGCAACCGTTGAAGATGAAGACGCCGCGATAGTTTTGTTGCCGTTGATGGCGCTTAGGATTTGCGTCAAATCAACGTTAACAATGCCAGTTTGCGCAAGAGTATAGCTATCAATATTAGCAAGAGCAGTATCATTTTCTTTTTTGCCAACGGTGTCAACATTGGTACGATCCATGATGTTTCCATTATACCAACTATTGTTTATAGTGCCATCTTTTCTCAGATCAATTGACCTGCCAGCTTTGATATAAGCAGGATAAGATTGTGCAAAATCAGCGCGATCTCGATATACGCTATCATCTTTAATACCACCGCAGCCATCGCAACTATAATGCAAAACTTCATTTAAATTATAATAGCGAATGACGTGGCCATAAAAACTTGCATCAAAGGCGTATAAGCCAGCATTATAGGCTTCTTTATTCTCAAATTTTTGAGCTTCAATTGTGATATCCCTTTTGGCAAAAATTAAAGAGGTGTCGTTGGTAAAATTTATTGTTTCAATTGTAAGGTCATTAGAAGAATTGATTTCAGCGGCAATAAAATTTGGATTTATTAATTGCTTGCCATAAGCCGCGCGCCAAGTGTTGCCACAGTTATTACCAAAGCAACCGCTGTCAGTTGGCTGCCAATTATAGTTGCCAGCAGGAAGGTCGCGTGAGTTTTGTGTTCTGGTAACATAATTTGATCCTTGTGGATTTATAACAGTGCTAAAATAACCGTTATTATCAGCAGTTTTGTTTTTAAAAGTTATAGCCTTGATAAAAATATCGCCAGCAAATGTTTTTATATTGCCGGAGGCGTTTTCAACTGATGCGGTTTTGTTGAGCGTGGCATCAGTAGAATTGTTTTTGCGAATCGTTAAATTGCGAATTGCATAAATTTCTGCGAGCGTGTTTGTAAAATTATTTGCAACGTTGAGGGTTGTGTCTTGGCCACTCCAAATCGCAGCACTGGGATGGTTGTCAAAGTTGTTGGTGGCGTTAACTGTTAAATCATTTTTTACAAAAACTGCACCAGAATTGTCAAAATCTTTTACATTGAAGATTGCATCATTATCAGCGCTAAACAAAGAATTTTTTACGATAATTCCATTTTGATTAAACTGATTAAAATTTCTAAACGCACCATTTTGCGCATTGATGGTTGTAGTGCCCGTGCCACCTTCGATTCTGCCGCTTGCAACTTCTTCATCAGCGATATTTCCCGCGTGATTCTCAACATCGCCTTCTTGCGCAGTCAATGTGAGATCAGTTGCAGCTTTGATCGTGCCATAGTTTTTGATATTATTCTTAGCTATAAACTCAACATAAGACCCTGCAGTCAAAGACACGTTTTGATTAAGCGTGGCGCTGTTTGCTGAGCCATCACTATAACCGTTGATGATATTGCCATCACCCGCATTGCCACTAACTCCATTTGCATGCAGCTTGATATAATCTATCGCAGTGACTTTGCCGTGATTGGTGATATTATTCGCCGTAACATCAATGTGATTAGCACTAAACTCGCCCGTGATAGTATAATCAACATTGCCCAAATCCAAATTTATCGACGCAGTTGAAAAAACTCGACCAGAATTATTTACAAAAATCACGCTATTATCCACAACATTAAGTCCAAGCAACCTAGTGTTCACGCCAGCAAACATGCCATTGCTATTGTTAAAATTATCACTTTGCAATTTCGCTTCGCCTTCAACTGAGATGATGCCAGAGTTCATCGCGCTGCCATTTCGCGGTTTGGTGTTTTGGTTTTTTATGGTCGCGGCTTTGATGGTGAGATTGT
>CAYPUN010000151.1:1912-3802 GCA_964413985.1 uncultured Rickettsia sp.
AAATTGTTAAATCCTCACCACTAGAAATTTCTCCTTGGCTCAAAATCGATGAAGAGCTAGTGATTTCAAGTTTTTTTGTAGATTTGATAGAACCAGTGTTTTGAAGCTCTGAGGCGAGGTGTTGATTTGGAGTTTGACCAAAATCTTTAATAGTGATTTTCAAATCATCATTAGCAGAAATTTCTCCATTATTGTGTAGTGAAGAAGTTTCAATCTCAAGTTTAGCGCGCCCCAAAATACTACCAGAATTTTGCAAAGATTCAGCGGCAGAAATTGCAGAATCTGCAACGCCAACAATCACGCCATCACTTTGATTTTGCAAAGTTGCAGCAGTGATTTTTATTTTAGCATCAGATTTTATTAGGCCATTATTTGTGATATTGGCATAAATTGGATTTGTGGCAGAATCATTAGAAATTTCTAAATCATTTTTGGCATAAATTTCGCCGTGATTTTCTAAAGAAGTTAAATCCTTAAACTTAACAAAGCCAAGAAGTGAAGCAGCCGTAGCATCCGCACCATTATTCAAACTGCCATTTGTAAAAGTTAAATCACCATTTGTTTTAATAAGATAATTATTATTAACCATGCCACCTCCAGCAAAATCAACATCCCCAACCGCCAAGATCGTGCCAGAATTTTCAACTAAAGTTAAAGTGTTGATCGCAAGGTTTTTTCTTGAATAAATTAAAGCATTTTGTTCGTTATACAAAGAAACGGCATTAAGCTCAACGCCCTCATTGGCTTTGATATCGCCTTGGTTTTGCAATTCATCAACACCAGAAATTTTTAATTCATTTTGTGAAATTATTTTGCCTAAATTTGTGATTAGTTTTGTTACATTTATAGTAAGATTATTTTTTGCAGAAAGCTCTGAACCAGCTTCATTGCTGATCTCATCAGCAGTTACTGATAATTTTTCTTCACCAGAAATTAAGCCATAATTTGTAAGTTTGCCGGTGAGGGTGATTGTGTAATCCTGCGCCGATCCAATCGCTCCCGAGGCTTTGTTTTCAAGGGCTGCACCACCAATTGCCAAATGATCGCGGCCATAAATTAATCCTGAGTTTTTTAGCAATGCAACATCCAAAACATCCAAACTCAAAGCACGAATATTCCCTTTGTTATCAAGCGTTGCAATGTGTTGCAAACGAGCATCATTTGCCACAACCTCCCCAAGATTCTCAAAATCTCGCCCAGCTTCAATTGTAACAGAACTTGCAGAAATTTGTGAATTTGTGTTAAGAGATTTTATGTTGCCAGAGGTTGATTTTATTGAGATCGCATTGTTCGCAAGAATATCGTTGTAATAAACATTGCCAACAGAATCAACATTGATTCGGTCTGCAGCTCTTAATGCACTAGAGCTGTTCACCCCAACACCAGCCTTGGTTGCCACAAGGAAAATTTTTCCCGCTTCAATCGATGCATCAACATTGGCCACGTCAATTGCGAATAATTCGGGGTCAGAATTTGTATTATTTATATTGTCAGAACTTGGCAAAAACCCAGCCGAAGCCGCATTCACCCCACCACCAGAATAATTATAAACTCCATCTCCCGCCTTAATTGCCACACTAGAATTTTGATCGCCATAAATTGAGGCAAGAAGCTTTGTGGAACGAGATAATATCTGCGCTGAACTCACTGCCTCTGTAGTATAATTGCCTTGCGCATCCTTCTTGCGATAAGTTAAATCAAGCCCCAAACCAGAAATTGTAATCAGTGGAATCAAACCACCATCATTGCCGCGAAGGAATTGCGATTGCGCTCCAGAGTCAACACCAGAGCCACTCAAATCAAACCCCACCAAATTCCCATCACCATCAAACTGACTTCTCCCCGCCACCAAACTCAAATGCGAAGTATTAATAAACCCGCAAGAATGGC
>CAYPUN010000152.1:0-1180 GCA_964413985.1 uncultured Rickettsia sp.
GAAAAATTTGCCGAGTTGATGAATTTGAAAGCGCGCGAAATTGGCCTAAAAAACAGCCATTTTCAAAACCCGCACGGACTCAATGAAGACGGCCATTATATGAGCTTACGCGATTTGGCCACCGTGATTTCACACATCTATCGCGATTTTCCACAATTTTCATCGTTTCTTTCAATCAAAGAATTCACCTATCGCGACATCACGCAATCAAACCACAACCCGCTGCTGCAAGGTTATGACGGCATGGTTGGCGGCAAAACTGGCTATACTGGCGACGGCGCTTATGGCGTGGTTGCAAGCGTGAAGCGCAACAATCGCCGCCTGATTGCGGTTGTCAACAAAATGCGCACACCGCGCCTTCGCGCTCAACTTATCAGCAAATTATTTGATTATGGCTTTGAAGAATATAAAAAATTATCCCTATTTGAAAAAGATCAAACGGTTACAAAATTAAAAGTCTTGATGGGCACTAAAAGCGTAGTTGAAGTGGCTCCAAATCGCGAAATTTCATTCAATATTCCAACAGAAAAACAGCTGGAAAATGTTAAGGTAAAAGTTGAATATGTTGGCCCTCTATATGCGCCAATAGTCAAGGGGACAAAAATTGCTACGCTAAAAATCGAAATTAAAAACTATCGCACCCTAGAATATCCTTTATACACCAAGGAAAGTGTTGACAAATCTGGGTTTTTTAGAAGAATGTTACAAACTTTGCGTTTGAAAATTCGCGGAGCGTTGCAACAAATTGGAGTTATCAAATAATTAAAAATATGGACATAAAAAATTTAATGAGACAAGCGCAAGATATGCAGAAAAAAATGCAGAAATTGCAAGAAGAATTGGGACAAAGAGAATATGAAGGCTCAGCTGGAGCTGGCGCGGTTGTAGTTGTTATCACTGGTGCTGGATTGGCAAAAAAAATTAAAATTGATAACGCTTTGATCAGTGTTTCAGAAAAAGAAGTTTTGGAAGATTTGATTATTGCGGCTTTTAACAACGCCAAAAACAAGGCGGATGAAGATTCTGCAAACTCTTTGAAATCAGCAACTAGCGGCCTGCCACTTCCCCCAGGATTCAAAATATAAATTATGAAAATTAAGCTTTGCGGCTTTAGCGAAGAGCCTTCACTGCGCAGTGCCATTGATTGTGGCGCTGATTTTGTTGGCTTTGTTTTTTGCGA
>CAYPUN010000152.1:1280-3784 GCA_964413985.1 uncultured Rickettsia sp.
CAAAAAGTGACTTAGAACAAAGCCTTGATTTTATTGATGTTGCTGATATTTTTCTGTTCGACAATATAAAAAGCGGCTCAGGAAAATCTTTCGATTTCAAGATTTTGCAAAATTTTTCTTGTGCAAAAAATTGGTTTTTATCTGGCGGATTAAACATCAACAACATCGAGGAAGCCTTGAAAATCACGGGCGCAAAGATGGTTGATGTTTCTTCTGGAATTGAAAAAGAGCGCGGTAAAAAGTCGTTAGACTTAATTAAAGAATTCATGCAAAAAGCAAAAAATGTTAATTAGAATCAGAAACTTTTTACTTGGCAAGCCCCGCGATCCCTTTGATACAGAGACGCGCAAGAGCATTTCGTTGATCGCGCTTATGGCGTGGATTGGCCTTGGTGCCGATGGAATTTCGTCTTCTTGCTATGGTCCTGAAGAGGCATTTTTGGCGCTTGGCACCCACGAAGAGCTTGCTATTTATCTGGCTTTGGCCACTGCGTTCACGGTTTTCATTATTTCTTACGCATATACACAAGTTATCGAATTATTTCCAAATGGCGGTGGCGGATATCGCGTGGCAACAAGATTGCTTGGGCCCTACGCCGGCTTGGTTTCTGGCTCTGCCCTCATCATCGATTATGTTCTGACAATTGCAATTTCGGCCGCCAGCGGTATTGATGCGATGTTTAGTTTTTTTCCGCTCGAGCTGCAATGGCTCAAGCTGCCCACGGCAATTTCGCTGGTGATGCTGCTGGCGTTCCTCAATTTGCGCGGCATGAAAGAGTCGATCAAATTTTTGATGCCGATATTTCTTGGCTTCATGGTCACTCACGTTGGCTTGATTTTTTATGGAATTTTTGCCCATCGCTATGGCCTTTCGGAGCTTGTGCCAAAGGCGGTTGAAGAATCGCACATGTTGAGTGAATCTGCTGGATTGCTGTTTATTGTGTCGCTGTTTTTGAAAGCATTTTCGATGGGGGGCGGTACATATACTGGCTTGGAGGCCGTTTCAAACAACGTCAACACACTTTCTGAACCAAGAATCAAAACCGCAAAATTGACAATGTTGCTGCTGGCAATCTCGCTTGCCTTCATGGCCGCGGGCATCATTTTGCTTTATCTTCTTTGGGGCGTTGACAAAACAGAAGGCCAAACTTTGAACGCCTCAGTATTTTATATTATAACCGAAAATTGGTCAATTGGCGGCGCCGATTTAAGCTCAATCATTGTGCCAATTGTGTTGTTGCTTGAAACTGGCTTGTTGATGGTTGCAGCAAATTCTGGTTTGCTTGCTGGCCCGCAAGTCATTGCCAACATGGCCTCGGACGAATGGATGCCAAAATCTTTCAGCTCGCTTTCAAGCCGCTTGGTGGTGAAAAATGGCATTTTATTTATGACCATTGCCGCCATCGTAACGCTGATAATCACTGGCGGCGCGGTGCGAATTTTGGTGGTGCTTTATAGTATCAACGTGTTCATCACATTTTCGATGTCGTTGCTGGGACTGCTTATTTATTGGGTGCGTCACCGTCAAAAACCAAAATGGCGCCGCAAATTTGTTGTCGCCTTGATTGGCTTTATTGTTTGCGCCGGAATTTTGGCCATCACAGTTTTCGAAAAATTTTATGAAGGCGGCTGGATAACATTGCTGATCACTTCGGTTTCAATTGTTGTGGGGCTTTGGGTGAAGGCCTTATATCGCCGCCTAAAAAACGCGCTGCAAAGAAGCGAGGTGAAATTTGTTGATTATGAAAATATTGCTGAGTGCGTTTTGACGCACGAAGTTGTTGACAAATATGCGCCAACAGCGGCGATCATTGTCGATCAAACCTTTGGCAGCGGCATGAACTGCCTGCTTGAAATCAAAAAAACTTTCCCCGGAATTTTCAAGAATTTTATTTTTGTAACTGTGGGCGAGCTTGATTCTAATATCTTTAGCGAAGAGAAAAAATGGCGTGATATGCGCAGAAAAACCAAATCGACTTTGCGCAAATATCGCAACTATTGCAACGCCAATGGCCGCTTTGCGAAATCTTATGTGGGATATGGCACGGATATTGTAGAAAAGCTGTCGCAGCTTACAGATCGCGTGATTAAAGACTATCCAAACTGCACATTCTTTGGCACCAAATTTATTTTCGATAATGAAAATATTTTCATCCAATTTTTGTATAACCACACGGCTTATATCATGCAAAGACGCCTTCACAACAAAGGCAAGTTGATGGTGGTGCTGCCGATGAAAATTAGCTTTGTGCCCGAAAATGCGGTGAAGGCTGCTTCGGCGAGTTTGGTTTAATTGCCTCACATTTTTGATTGGCCGCACTTTTGTCGCATCAAGAAAATGCCGCGAAGTTTTGCGCTTTGTTTGCTCTTCTTAAGCTCTGCGCTCTAAAGCTTTGATCTCTGCTAGGAATGCATTTCATTCGCGCGCTTCACAAAACACTCCATCATCTTTTGCGCTGCTTTTTCAAAAATTGCGCCAAAAATTTTTTCCAAAATTATTGAGCT
>CAYPUN010000153.1:0-3769 GCA_964413985.1 uncultured Rickettsia sp.
GTGAAGGTGATCACGGGCGCAAGAATAAACAAAGCTTTGTTGGCGTTTTGTGGAATGATAACTTCTTTGAACATCAGCTTCAGCCCGTCTGCAAGGGGTTGCAAAAGACCAAAAGGGCCCACAACATTTGGCCCGCGACGAAGTTGCATCGCGCCAATAACCTTACGTTCCATCAAGGTTAGATAGGCTACGGCACCAACAAGCGGCAGCGTCACCAACAAAATTTTGCCGATGATTGGCAAAATCAAAAGCACAATATCAAGCAGTTGTGTAGAAAAATTTTCCATTTCTTTAAAGTGATTCTTTAGAATTTTTGCTAATTAAAATATCGTTTATTTTAAGAATGTCAATTGTTGGTAGTATAACTTGTTTAACTATACCTTTATTGCAAGCAATATATAGCCCTTAGACGCGACTGAGCCACGGTTGGAGCGTCTAAGGGCTATATATTGCTTGCAATAAAGGGATAGTTATACAAGTTATACAAAACTATGCACTTTTACCAAGCTGTTTTTATAAATCCAAAATATTGTGATGTTGATTCCAGCGGTTACAAGGCCGCAAACTAGATCGTCGAGCATCACGCCAAACGAGCCTTTGACGTTGTTGTCGATCCAGCCGATAAAAAATGGTTTGATGATGTCAAGAAAGCGAAATAAAATGAAGGATAAAATTAAATGCGCCATCATTATAAGTTGGTGTAAAAAGACAGTGTTGTCGAAATAATATTCTTTGACGAAAGGGTAGGTGAGGCATAGAGAAATGATTTGCCCAACAACCTCGTCGATCACAATTGACGGGTGATCGTGCGTGCCAAGATAGCGTTCGTAAAGTGGTATAAAAATTAGGCCATAAACAAATAAAAATATTGAAATTGCGATCCAAAAAAACATTTCATAAGAGTTGGTGATGCTGGGAATTTTTATGAATAGATAGCTGACTGCAAGCCACGCCATTGCGGTGGCAAAGCTGGCAAGGGTTCCCGAGCCGTGACGCAGTTTGCCGCAGCCAAAAAATGTGATTAAAATTCCGTGTAATTTTATTTTGGAGTCGCCAAAAATTTGTTTGCGCTCCATATTGCCAATAAAACGTTCGCGCGTTTTGGGAAAATCTGTGATGCGTTTCTTGTCGATTTCGCTAAGGCTGGCGGCAATTTTGGTGGCGATATAATCGAATAATTTACTGAATATTTTCATAGTTTTTTAAAATTTCAAAATAGATTTTTTCTAATTTATTGATTTCTTCCAAATAAGCAAATTCATCAATTTGATGTGCGGTTTTGTTGATCAGGCCGCATTCGACAATTTCGTCGCAATAATCTTTGATGAATCTTGCGTCAGAAGTGCCGCCAGTTGTGCTTAAAACAGGTTTTTTGCCATCACAAATTTTGGCAACAGCATCTTGCGCAATTGCAGCAAAATCACCAACTTTGCTTAAAAAAGATTCGCCACTGATGCGACTGACTAGCTCATATTTTACGCCAAGCCCGACACTTTTTTGGCAAACATATTCGATCAAATCGACAATTGATTTTGAATCGTGCAAAGAATTGAAGCGGATGTTGAACGCAGCGCTGGCTTGGTTTGGAATGACATTGCCGCCAAGATTGTCGCTGGTGATGCTGGTGATTTCCAAATTTGTTGGTGTAAAAAATTGATTGCCTTCGTCAAATTTGTGATCCTTCAAAACCTTCAAAATATTGACCAAAGTTGTGATTGGATTTAGCGCGTTTTCGGGATAGGCAACGTGACCTTGCTTGCCGATGATTTTTAATGTGAAGCCAACGCTGCCACGGCGCCCAACCTTCAACATCTCGCCCAATTTTTCTGGATTTGTTGGCTCACCCACAATTGTTGCGCTGATATTTTTGCTGCATTCTTTCATCCATTGCAGCACTTTTTTGGTGCCGTTTATTGAGTCATTTTCTTCGTCGTTGGTGATTAAAAATCCGATGCCAAAATTGGGTTGGTGATTTTTGGTGAATTCTTCTGCGGCCTTGATAAAGCAGGCTATAGCGCATTTCATGTCGCTGGCGCCGCGGCCAAATAATTTGCCGTCTTCAATTTGTGCGGCAAATGGATCATGCTTCCAAGCCTTGATATCACCGGTTGCAACAACATCAGTGTGTCCAGCAAAATATAAAATTCTTTTGCTGTTTTTTGGATTGTATAAAGCGTGTAAATTGTTGACTCTGTAGGAGCCGTCGCCGCTATATTCTAAAATATCGCAGTCAAAATTTAACTTTTCTAAATAATTTTTTAGGAATTGTAAAACTTCTGGATTATCGCCAGAGTAAGACGGAATGCGGATTAATTGTTGCGAAAGTTCGATAACATTTGGCATTTTTTGTGAAAAAAAATAATTATGAATTGTGGATTTTAAATTATTAAAATATAATTGGGAATACATATAGAGTATATCAATTTGTATGATTATGAGCGGTCGACGCTACTTCGCTCCTTGAGACAGTGGCGCGCCAAAACTCGGCTCGAAGCAGCATCGACCGCTCATAATCATACAAATTGATATACCGTTTATAATTAATTCATAGCAATTTTTAAAATTTTTTACAATGTTGGATATAAAATGGATTCGCGAGAATTTTGAGAAATTTGATTTGGCGATGGGGCATCGGGGCATGAAAATCAAGGCTTCAGAGCTTGTGGCAATTGATGAAGAGAAGCGTAAGAAAATGGCGTTGGTGCAGGAATTGCAGGCGAAGCGCAACAATTTGGCGAAGGAAGTGGCCAATGTGAAGCGTGCTGGGGGCAATGCGGACGAGCTTTTTGAGCAATCGAAGCAAATCAATTTGCAGTTGGCGGAAGTTGAAGCGGACAATTCTGCCGAGAAAAAACTTAGCGAAATTTTGGCGCAAATTCCCAATATTCCATCTGATGAAGCGCCTGTTGGCGCGGATGAAACGCATAATGTTGAAGTTGAAAAATTTGGCACGCCAAAAGAATTTTCTTTCAAACCAAAGGCGCATTTTGAAATTGGTGAGGCTTTGAAAATGCTTGATTTTGAGCAAAGTTCTTTGATTTCTGGCGCGCGTTTTTCAACGCTCAGCAAAGATTTGGCGCGGCTTGAAAGGGCATTGTCAAATTTTATGTTGGATGTTGCGCTTGAGCATGATTATGTTGAATTTTCGCCGCCAAATATCGTCAAATCTGAAGCTATGTATGGCTCGGGGCAGTTGCCAAAATTTGCGGATGAGGCTTTTTGCACCAAGGATGATTATTGGTTGATCCCTACAGCTGAGGTGTCTCTGGTCAATTTTGTGGCGCAAAAAATTCTCAGCGAAGACGAATTGCCAATGCGCTTCACGGCTTATACACCATGCTTTCGTCGCGAAGCTGGCTCGGCCGGAAAAGACACTCGCGGCATGATTCGTCAGCATCAATTCAAAAAAGTGGAATTGGTTTCAATCACTACAGCCAAGCAGTCTGCGGCCGAACATGAGCGCATGACAGCGGTTGCTTGCGAAATTCTAAAACGCCTCAACTTGCCATTTCGCAAATTGCTTCTATGCACTGGCGACATGGGCTTTGGCGCGCAAAAAACTTATGATTTAGAAGTGTGGTTGCCATCGCAAGAAAAATATCGCGAAATTTCAAGCTGCTCTAACTGCGGTGATTTCCAAGGTCGGCGCATGAATTCTCGTTATAAAAACAAAGAAGATGGCAAAAATTATTTTGTGCACACACTAAACGGATCGGCTCTGGCAGTTGGTCGCACCATCGTTGCAATTTTGGAAAATTATCAAAATGAA
>CAYPUN010000154.1:0-3762 GCA_964413985.1 uncultured Rickettsia sp.
GCAAGAGGTAGCGAACAAACTATTTATTGGGGTGGTTCTGCTGTTTATAAAAGCGGCGAAGAGCCCAATGGGGTAAGAGATCCTTTGGCTAACAATATTGGAATTGGAAATGTGGTTGATAAAAACGATCCAACTCAAGTTGCAGGAATGCGAGTTCCATTGACATCATCTCTTTTCTTCTCAATAAAAGAGGGCGGCGCCATGTCTTTAGCTTGCAATTATTTAGTTACTGGCTGTAATGATATGTCCTTAACTCATGATAATTGGGGACAGAATATAGATTTTATTAGGAATAATTCTTATGGGTCTTTACAGTTTAGTATAGTTCCAGCCTATATCTATAATTCCTATGGATTGATTGGAAAGCCATTTAATATGCTGCAAGATTCTATAAGTGAACAAATTCAGGAGGCTTTAAAAAATGCAAATAGTGAAAGGTAAAATATTTTTTTCTGTGTCTATTATTATGACCCTGTTGAGCACGGGTTTTTTGAGTGCAGACAATCATTTTTTTCAAACTATCGGGGGGGTTTTGGCGGTAATTTCAACAATTCAAATTTTTACTTATTTAATTTTTCAATTTTATGATTTTGATAAAAAGAAATTAACAGATCCAAGTCCTTTAATAAAAATTATTCTTTTGATTTTTTTGCTATTATTGAGTAGTGGGGGCGGAATTGTTGGCAGGATTGCCTTAGCTTTTCTTTTTATCATCATAATGCATGAAATCACTAAATTTGGCATCAAGTTTTGCAAAGAATATAGCAAAAACAATAGAAGAAAACCTAAATAATGAAACACCGCTCGAAAAAGGACAATAAGAAATTGAACTTTAAGTCTTTGTGTGATATTGTTATGAAAAGCGTTGATATGTTTTTAACAACTTTAATGACCGATGATTTCAAGTGTTATAAGCCTTTCAAGGACATTATTCCTCATCACACAGTCAATCGCAGTTGCAAAGAATATGTTAACGGAATCGCTCACACCGACGCTATCGCAAGTTTTTGGGCGATTTTTAAAAAAGGAATTAAAGAGCAATTTCACTTTGTTAGCCTGAAATATCCAAGTAGATTTTGGATGAGCTCTGCTGGCGCTTCAACAACAAAGATAGTGAATTCATGTTTGAGAAATTATTAACTAATGGCGTTCGATGAAATATAGTAAATTTGTATTAGAAAAATATAGAGCAATAAATCAACCAATAACCATTGAAGTTGATAAGAATAAGTTGCTTTGCATAATAGGTGAAAATGAATGCGGAAAAAGCACCATATTGCAAGGAATTTATGCTTTTGATTATTCTAATGATGCCATGACTCAAGGCGTTCATTTAAAAGATGTGGGTAATTTGTATAATATTGGCGACAATAATGTAGCAAAGATAAATGCCACTATAAACATTGCAGACTCTAAGCAAAAAGTTAATGAAATAGTAAAAAAATTTAGCCCTAATTCTGAAGATATTAATTCCGACTCATTAACTATAACTAGAACCATAAACGGTAAAACTTTTTACTCTATTAAAGAATTGCAAAATGAAACCGCAGAAGTTCAAAACTCAATTTCCAAAGAAGTTATTAATCACTTACCAAGAATTATCTATTTTGACGATTTTACAGATCCATTGCCTCCTAAAATAAATCTAAAAGAGGAGCAATTTAGAACTTGGATTAATGTAGTTGATTTATTGATCAGAAGTATTGATAGCGAAGGCAATCTAACAATACAGAGTTTACTTGATGGCAATAGTAGCGACAACTTAGTCAAATCAATCTGCGCCTCTATGTCAAGAAAGCTAAATACCACTATAGTTGAGCAATGGTCAGAAATAAGACTGGAGAAGGAGGGCGTTAATTTTAAAGTAGAGGTAGAGTTTGATAGAACCCGCAATATAATGGAATTCAAGTTAATCGAAAAAGTTAATGATAATGATGATAGGTATTTTGATATAAAACAAAGAAGCAAAGGTTTTTACTGGTTTTTTAACTTTGTAATGAGAACAGAGTTCAATCCCAAAGGTAGTTTTGGAGACGAAAAAGGAGCGATTTTTTTATTTGATGAGCCAGGAGCATATCTTCACGTCTCTATGCAAAATAGCTTATGTAAAAAATTAAAATTCTTATCTCAAAATAATGTTGTAGTATATTGCACGCATTCCCCAGAGTTGATAGATTATGAAAATATAGATAAAACTTGGATATGCTACAGAGATATGTCTAACAAAGGGAATATTTTGTTAAAGATAGCAGAAGATTTTTATCAACTCAAAAAGTTAGACAAAAATAGAAAACAAATAATAATTGAACCCCTAATAAATAAATCAATTATACACGATCTCTACAATTTAAAAAAAGATGGCGCAGAAAAATTTAAGGGAACTAAGGAAATACTTAAGAAAGCCGGAAGTGTCCTATATGATGAACTTAAGGATATCGCTACTACTACTGCTGCAAAAGCAATTAAAGAGAGTATAGTAAATAAATTTTAATCAACCATAAAGGATACTAATCAGATTATTTTTTATTTGGAATTACGATTGCGTTATTGGTTTTTTTAATTATTTACTTTTTGTATAAATTATTTTTATTTGTAAAGAAACCCCTTCACCGACCTCACTCAATATTTTGGCAGTAAGGATTATTTTAACCAACTTGGGCTTGATGGTGCGCAGTTTTTGAGCGATCTCGATCGTCAGATGCGAACGGATAATCTTGTTCCCCCAGATTTTACGCATAGCCGAATGCTTGGTGATTCGTTCGTAGAATTCGAGCTGATCACAAAACAACTCGCAACCCTAACCAAAGACTCACTCCTCCTCGACAAATCACTGACCGATTCCAACGCACAGATCATGGCTTTAATCGAGAATTCCGTTGCAGAATTTGCACGGCTCGGCTTAAATGCAATCGATGTTGCGATTAAGGGACTTGACAAATCGCAGCGTGATGGCTTGGCCACCAACATCCTCACCTTTGAAAATGTAAACATTAACGGCATGAATGTTCTTGCTCCAAAAATATATTTAGCGAGGTCTACGAGGGATCGTCTCTTTGATGAAGATGCGGTGACGGGGGCTGTTGGGCTTGCGACTAATGCGACGATATTTGCGAAGGGGAATGTGACCATCAATGGGCAAAATACCACTATGACGAATAACGGCTCTATTGTAGCGGGGAATAATGTTGCAATTGATGTGGGGGCGTTTACGAATAAGACGAATTCTATAACTGCGGCGAGTGTTGTTGCGGGGAATGATTTGACGATTGTTGCAAGAAACGGGAATATTAAAAACATCGGAGCGAATATTGCGGCTGTGAATGCTCTTAATATCACTGCAACAAATGGCAGTGTGATAAACTCGGCGATTGTGAGCACGAATGATGTTGGGTTGTTGAATTCTAAGTTTGGAGAAAATGCCAACGCGGCTGGTGGTGCGGGATCAAATGGTGCTGGTGATTCTTATGTTTCTAATGGGCTTGGTGCGAGAAGTTCGGGGTATATTTCTTCTGCTCTTGTTGCTGATGCGAGTATTAGAGGGGGAAGTGTTAATATCGCTGCGGCGAATGATTTTACGAATTTGGCGGCGAATATCACAACAACGAGAAATACTTTAGCGGATACTACAACAACAAGCGCCAACATTGCAATCACTGCTGGAGATGACATCAACATCCAAACCCTCCAACTTCACAACCGCACAGAAAGATCTTGGGGCAACAAGAAAAAAGGCGGCACGGAAATCACCGACACCGTCACTAA
>CAYPUN010000155.1:0-3750 GCA_964413985.1 uncultured Rickettsia sp.
AATTTTTTCCAGTTCATTTTTAAATAACTCAGAACATAATTTTATTTGCTGCAAAAAATTATCATCTTGCCAATAATTTAACAGCGCTTCATTTGCGGTTAAAAAAGCTAAATTATTGCCGCGAAAAGTTCCGGTGTGCTCACCTTCAGTCCAAATATCTAATTTCGGTTTTATTAGCAGCACTGAAAGGGGCAACCCATAAGCGCTGAGCGATTTTGACAAACAAACCAAATCGGGATAAATTTTGGCGCGCTCAAAACTAAAAAAATCTCCGCTGCGACCAACTCCAACTTGAATGTCATCAACAATCAACAAAATATTATTTTGCTTGGCAATTTGCGCAATGCTTTGCAACCACTCAACGCTGGCAATATTAATTCCACCCTCAGCCTGTATGGTTTCAAGCACTATTGCTGCAGGATATTCTTCTTTACTTATCCTGCGCAAATAATTTTCAACTGCCGAAAAATTATCAGCAGAATTTTCTTGGTAAAAAGGAAATTCCAAGCTATAGCCAACAGGAATTCCGATGCGATCTTTTTTTGGCGTGATAGACAGCGAGCCCATCGACATGCCGTGATATGAATTTGAAAAATAAACTATATTTTTGCGACCAGTATATTTTCTTGCTAATTTTAGGGCTGCTTCAATGGTGTCAGTGCCTGTTGGGCCTGTAAATTGCATTTTATATTGCAGATTTCTTTTTTGCAAAATTAGTGTTTGGAAATTTTTGATGAATTCAGCGCGAATTTCTGTATGCATGTCCAAAGCTTGAGTGATGCCATCTGAGGCAATATATTCAAGTAATTTATTTTTAAACAATTCATTATTATGACCATAATTTAAACTTCCTGCCGCCGCAAAAAAATCGATATATTTTTTATTATTGATGTCAAATAAATAACTGTCTTTTGCTTTAGAAAAAACTGCTGGGAAGATGCGCGAATAGTGGCGCACCTGAGATTCATATTGATTGGTTAAATCTTCGTTAATCATGTTACTTAATATAAATATTGTCAAAAAAAGGCTTTAATTAATGTCAATATTGTATATTAAATCAAATTAGTTATAATCATTAGTTCATGAATTAAATTTATATGATAAAACAATTTTATTACAAACGAAATCGATTGCAGCAGCTGCGCGGATTTTATTTTACCTTTCAAACTGGAAGCATCTCTGAAGCAGCAGATCGGCTGGGATTAACGCAATCTGCAGTTACAATACAAATACAAACTTTAGAGCGAGATTTAGGCTTAAAATTATTTACACGCGTTAAAAAACGCCTAAAGCCAACGCTTGAAGGCAAAGAATTTTACGAACATGCAATTAATTATGTGCAAGGAATCGATAATTTATTTGAGAATTTTCAAGAATTTACAAAGCGCAAGAAGTCAGACACCATAAGCATCGGTGGCAATGTTAGCATTTGCTACATTTTGCCAAAATACATCCAAAAATTTGAAAAAGAAAATCCACAAACAAAATTTGAAATAAAAAATCTTGTCAAAAAAGATGCGCTGCAAAGGTTGATTAATGATGAAATGGATATTTTAATTTATTCGATGACGCCAGAAATTTTGCCGCCAGAGCTTGATTTCATTCCTCTTATAGAATATCAGCCAGTTTTGCTTACAAACAAAAAACATCCTTTGGTGAAAAAAAAGAACGTTACAATGAAAGACATTAAACAATATAAATTATTGCGCCTTGATCCACAGTTTATTACAGCCTCAAATTTTGAAGAAATTGCGAAGCGCCACGATTTAAAAACAAAAATTGATTTTGAAATGGCGAATTATGAAATTATCAAAAAATTTGTGAAGGCTGATGTGGGTATTGCTGTAGTGTCTGGAATTTGCCTTGAAGATGAAGGCGATAAACATTTGGTTGGTCGAGATATGTCAAAATATTTTCCCAGTTTAACTTATGGAATTGTGATAAAAAAAGGTAAAATTCCACATTTGTTATTGCAAAAATTTATTGATATGTTGCAAAAAACGAAATTGTTAAATGCTAAAAATTTAACTTATTTACCTTTGAAATCTCTTAGAAGAAGCGCCTTCTAATTTTTGATCGCCTTCTATTTGACCACCTTCTAATTTTTGAATTGCAGTTATCTTAACATCGCTTGGAGCAGCTAAAAACGTGGGAGTTCTGACTTTGTCACCGCTTTTTTCCAATTGCGATTGCGGAATTCTAACGCAAGTGTTTTCTGATATTTGCTTTGTTGCTTCAACCATTAATTTTGCACAAAGTGAATTTATTGTTTGCAGCAAGTCTGGATAAGTTGGACAAGTTTTTAAATCAATCTTTTCGCGCAAAATCAAATCTCCTGTATCAATATTTTCATCAATAAAATGCACACTGCAACCTTGCGGCAAATTGTTGGCAAGTGCCCAAATATATGGGTTGTTGCCTCTAACGTCAGGCAAATATCCCGGATGAGAATTGATAACACCAAGGCGTGCAGAATTAATTATACCACTCTTCATCACACGCGTATCACCAAGTATAATTAAATCGAGATTAAGTTTTGCAAGTTCTAAAATACAATTTTCATCATTGTGATTATCTACCTCAAGCACTTTTATATTATGCTTCGCAGCCATTTCTTTGGTTTGCGGAAAGTTAAAGTTTGCAACGGCTGAGGTGATCGCATTTTTATTTTTTTGCGCCAAAGAGGAATTTTCTTCGATAATGATTGCAGGAATAAAATTGTTATTCAACAATTCCAGCAAAATAATATTGCCGCGCGGATGGTCTTTAAGATTGAGGTAAGCAAATTTTAACACTTGAACTTGAAAGCGATTTATAAATTAAAAAAATAATTTATTCGCTTTCAGTTCATTAAATCAAATTAGCTATAATCAAATAATCATGAATAAAATTCATGATCTTTGATATTGCTGGCCTCAATCCCCCCCCCCAACCTTCACCTTCAAAATATTCTCCTTATCATAACCAAGCAACTCACTCAAAATGTTAATCCGATTCATGCAAATATTATAACGCATTGGGTCATGCTTCAAAAGCAGGTCTTTGTTGAGTGCGGCGGCCATTGGAATTGCAAAAACATTGGCAACGTTTTGTTGGAAGCTCTGTGAATTATAAACTACAATGCTGCAGACAATTTTCTAGCTCTGCCAGATACTGAGTGTTTTATGATTATTTTGCACCCAAGTGCATTGATTATGTTTTTAAAACTTAACAATGTTGGATTGCCTTCTTTTGATAAAATATTATATAAAGATTCTCTGTTTAATTTTGATTTATGAGCAAATTTTGAGAACCCACCTTTAGCTTTAACAACCTGACTTAAAGCCACAAGCAGCGCGGCAACATCGTCATCTTTCTCAAACTGCTTTATTGCAATATCCAAAAAAAGATCAGCTCTTTTTTTATCGCTTTGCAAAATGTCAACAACCCATTCATCATAATTTTTATATTTTGATAATTTTTTCATATTTTTAATTATTTACTATGTTTTAAAGTGTATTTTATAATATATAAGTGTTGATTATAAATTACAATTAAATTTTTTGGTATTATTTTATACTTCAAAAATAACTGCCCTAGCATCATATCTTGCCGACCAATGTCTAAACAACAAAACACTTGTTAAAAAAATAATTTGTTGTAAAAATCAATGATTGGCAAAGTTTGCTGGCGTTTGCTTTGAAGCTTGCTGGCGCTGTAATTTTTATAATTTTAATTATTGGTTGTTTATGGATAATGTTCAAAAAAAGC
>CAYPUN010000156.1:0-3744 GCA_964413985.1 uncultured Rickettsia sp.
TTTGCTGCAGTGCGCTCAGCCAAGATTTCTATCGCCACTTTTTGCGCAAAAATGCCTCTAACCGCGAGATGTTGATTGTTACACGCATGTGGGTTGCAATTGTGGCGTTGGTGGCTTTGTCGGTTGCGGCAGATCAGTCTTCAACGGTGCTTGGATTGGTTGCAAAGGCTTGGGCAGGGCTTGGTGCTTCATTTGGCCCAATTGTGTTGCTGGCGTTGTTTTGGAAAAAAACCACTCGTTATGGCGCCATTGCTGGCGTGATTTCTGGCGCTGTGGGCGCAATTTTATTTAGCAAACTTTCGTTCATTTCTTATGAAATTTTGCCAGCTTTTGTGTTTTCATTTTTAATGGTTGTTATCGTCAGTTTGATGACGCCAAAGCAAGTGCCGCACAAGGTTCACGCAGAATTTGAAAAGTTAAATAAGATGAACAAACAAACTGCTTAAAGAATTTTTTTAAACTAATAAATCAATAAAATATGACAAGTGATCTAACTGTTCAAGCAAAGCAATTAGCTGGTCAATGGCTTAAAAATTCTGAAAAATATAAATCAGTTTCAGACAAAATTTATGCCAAAAAGATGGATAAATTTTTTCAAAATTCTGCTGATAAATCATTTGTGATTGCAATGATGGACAAGGCATTTCGCCCTAAAAAAAGTGGCGATATTGCAACTATCATTGGCAAAATTCCCAATCTAAAATTTCTGAGTTTTTTTGAAAAAAGATTGGTTGATTTATACAATGCCACCAACGGTTTTGCGCATTTTGCCTCAGTGCCGCTTTTGAAACAATTTATTTATTTCACCACTTCAAAATATGTTTTGTTTGGTTGCGACAAAGTTCTTGAAAAAAGAATTGAAAAAAATTTGAAGAATGGTCTCAACACAAACCTCAACCGCGTTGGCGAGCTTTTGCTTGGCCAAGATGATGCGCAAAAAAGAATTAAGCAATATATTAAAGATTTAGAAAATCCAGCAATCAATTGCATTTCGATCAAAATTTCTACGATCTATTCGCAAATCAGTTCAATTGCGTTTGAACAGACGGTTGAAGAGTTGGTGGATGCTATCACCATCATTTATCGCGCCGCAAAAAGCAATCAATATGTTTGTCCAAAAACTGGCGTCAAATCTAATAAGATGGTCAATTTTGACATGGAAGAATATCGCGATTTGGCCATCACGGTTGAAACTTTTATTCGTGCTTTAAGCAAAGAAGAATTTAAAGATTTAACTGCTGGAATCGCGCTTCAGGCCTATCTTCCTGACTCTTTCTTCTATTTGCAAAAAATCACTGCTTGGGCCAAAGAAAAAGTGAAAAATGGTGGTGCTCCGGCGCGTGTGCGTGTGGTTAAAGGTGCCAATATGGATATGGAAGTTTTTGAAATGCACGAAAGACATTGGCCGCTTGCGCCTTTCAACTCTAAGGCGATGACTGATGCGAACTATAAAACAATGTTAGAATTTGCTTTGCAAAAAGAAAATATCGCGGCTGTAAAAATTGGCGTTGCGTCGCACAATTTGTTTGACATTGCCTATATTTATCTAACCGCGCAAAAGCACGGCACGCTTGGCTTGGTGACGTTTGAAATGTTGAGTGGAATGTCGGAACATGTGGCAAAAATGATGGTGCAAGAATTGCATTTGAACGTGCTTTTATATTTGCCGTTCAGCTCGAAAGAAGATTTTATCAGTGCCATTGGCTATTTGGTGCGTAGGCTTGACGAGAACACTTCGCGCGACAATTATCTGCGCTATGTGAACGGCTTGTCTGACAATTCGGCCAATTTAAAATTGCTTGAGTCAAAATTTGAAGAGTAGTTGAAGCTAAAGCAAAAGGGCGCTTATGGCATGACGCATCGCACGCAAAATCGTTTGCAAGAAGTTATTGCTGTGGATAAAGATTTCGCCAAGCACTATAAATCTGAAGCTGACACCGATTTTTCTTTGCCACAAAATTGCGAATTTGCACATAATGTTAAAACAAAATGGCATGATGCAACAAATTTGAAATGTCCAGCAGTTATTGCGGGAGAAGAGTTGGCGCCGGTTGATTCGTCATTCAAAATCAAAGATCACAATTATGACGAGAAAGTTGCGGGCACTTATCACAACACCACGGCAGACGAGGCGCAAAAGGCTCTTGCTTGTGCATCGCAAAATTCTGATTGGCAAAATATTGCGCTAGAAAAACGCCTCGAAATCATTGCTGGCGTGGTCAACAACATTCGCAAAAATCGTGGTGACATCATGGGCGTGATTGCTCTTGAAACCGGCAAGCCTTTCACAGAAAGCGACGGCGAGATTAGCGAAGCTATAGATTTTGGCAATTATTATAGCTATAGCTTGAAAAAAATGATGGAGGAAACTCAAGAGCTGAATTTCAAAGCGAAAAAAACTGTTTTGGTTTTGAGTCCGTGGAATTTTCCTTTTGCAATTCCGTGCGGCGGCATCATTGCTGCGTTGATTGCAGGCAGCAATGTTATTTTTAAGCCATCAAATTTGGCCAGCCTTGTTGGTTATGAACTGGCAAAATGTTTTTGGGATGCGGGAGTTCCAAAAACCGCGCTGCAATTTACTCCAAGCTTTGATTCAAAAGCGGCAGTTGAGTTAAGCAAAAGCAATTTGGTGGATATGATTGTGTTCACAGGTGGCACGAACACTGCGCTGTCAATCATCAAGAGCAATCCAAAAGTTAAAATGATTGCTGAAACGGGAGGCAAAAACGTCACAATCGTCACCAAATTTGCTGACAAAGATCAGGCGATCAAAAACGTGTTGCAATCAGCATTTTCTAACTCTGGTCAAAAATGTTCAGCAACTTCAATTTTGGCTTTGGAAAAAGAAATTTATGAAGATAAAAAGTTTTTGCACACTTTGGTTGATGCTGCTGAGAGCTTGACAGTGGCGGAAGCATGGAATTTGAAAAGCAAAGTGAATCCACTAATTCGCAAACCTTTGGCCGATTTAGAATATGCACTAACAACTGTTGAGCCGCATGAAACATGGCTTCTCAAGCCTCGCGCAATCAACAACAGCCAAACTTTGTGGAGCCCCGGAATCAAAATCGGCACCAAGATGGGCGATAAGAGCCACATGACAGAATTCTTCGGTCCAGTTTTAACCATCATGAAAATTGATAGTTTGGAAGAAGGTATTGAGCTTGCAAACAGCACTGGCTATGGCTTGACATCAGCTCTTGAAAGTTTGAACGACAAAGAGCACGAAATTTGGCGCAACAATTTGGAGGCGGGAAATTTATACATCAACCGTTCTTCAACTGGCGCAATCGTTGAGCGTCAACCATTTGGTGGCATGAACAAATCGGCATTTGGAACTGGAATCAAAGCTGGTGGATTAAATTATATCTATCAATTTTTTGATTTTGAAAATTCTAAAGAGCTTGAAAGCCGCGTCTCTCAAGGGCTGGACTATTATAAAAATTTGCAACCGCAATTGAGCGAAGTTATTTCTGATTTGAAAAACAACAGCCAAGGCTCTATTTTGGCGGTTGTACAGAATTATATCTCAATTTATAATCAATATTTTTCGCAAGAAATTGATTATCAAAAAATTCCAGGCCAATCAAATATCACACGCTTTTTGAAAGTTTCTCAAATTGCGATCAGAGGCGATGAAAGCAGCAATATCAAGGATTTGACGATTGCATTGCTTGCAGCAAAAATTTGTTCAATCAAAATAAATTTAAGCGTGAGCAGCGAAGAAGTGTTGCAAAAAATTCG
>CAYPUN010000157.1:0-3734 GCA_964413985.1 uncultured Rickettsia sp.
GTTGATTTGCGCAATTTATTTGACGCAGAGAAAATGAAAGATTTGGGTTTTGAATATTCTTTCATCGGACAAAAAAATTAACCACCGCTCCTGTAGCTCAGGGGATAGAGCAGTGGTTTCCTAAACCATGTGCGCATGTTCGAGTCATGCCGGGGGCACCCTTTGTTTTTGCTGAGGCGCGATTTTTTCCGCTTTCGCTTTGCTACAGCGCGATTTTTTTATTGATAAATTTACTAATGATAAAGATAGGTAACATAAATCTAGAATCGAATGTTTTGCTGGCTCCGATGTCGGGGGTGACGGATTTGCCGTTTCGGCGCTTGGTGAAAGGGTTTGGGGCGTCTTTGGTGATCTCAGAAATGATTGCGTCAAGAGCGATGATTTTGCAAACGCGTGAATCTTTGCAAAAATGTCAGAAGGATGAATCGCATTATCCAATGTCGGTGCAGCTTGCTGGCTGTGATCCTGAAGTGATGGCCGAAGCGGCGAAGCTCAACGAAGATTTGGGTGCGGATATTATTGACATCAATTTTGGTTGCCCTGTAAAAAAAGTTGTCAACGGTTTTGCTGGAAGTGCTTTGATGAAGGATGAAGAGCTCGCAACGCGCATCATGCAAGCGGTGGTGAAGGCGGTGAAAATTCCGGTGACAATGAAAATGCGTCTTGGTTGGAATTATGAAAATCTCAACGCGCCATCTTTGGCAAAAAAGGCTGAAGATGCGGGCATTCAAATGCTGACTGTTCATGGCCGCACGCGTTGTCAGATGTATAATGGAAATGCAAATTGGGCATTGATTCGCAACACCAAAGAAGCAGTAAAAATTCCTATAATTGCCAATGGTGATATCAAAAATAGTGCTGATGCAAAGCAGGCTTTGGAGCTGTCTGGTGCTGATGGCGTGATGGTTGGCAGAGCGTGCTATGGCAAGCCATGGTTGATCGCGCAAATTGATGCAGAGCTTCGTGGAGTCAATGAAATCAAGGTTCCAGAGCTTGCGGCACAAAAGCAAATCATCCTCAAACACTTTGACGAAATGATAACGCATTATGGCGAGCAAGGCGGAATTCCCTTGGCGCGCAAGCATATTGGCTGGTATAGCTCTGGCCTAAAATCCTCCGCAGAATTTCGCGCCAAAATCAACATCACGCAAGGTTATGAAAATGTGCGTCAGTTGATTGGCAGTTTTTATGATGAAAAAATTCACGAGTTGACGGTGGTGTAGGAGAGGGCGCTTATAGGTTTCTTTCTCCTTCTGTTGTGCTAGTGGTGCTATGTTCCGATGATGAGTCATAGTCTGATACCGATCTAGGTCCTCTTCCTGCAACATTTTGTGCGCTAGTTGGCGTAACTGGCCTGCTTCGCGAATTTGCACGAGTCTGCACCATTTCTTGCGCCAATCCCAATCCTTGTTTCGACTTCAGTCCCCGCTCAACTTCCTCCGCCACATCCTCTTGCGGACCAACTTTATTATTTTTATTCTTCAGTCCATCAACAGCAAGAGAAACTCCAGCCACAACCGCAGCCGCTCCAACAGTTGCAGCTCCAGCAATCATAATTGGCAACCCAACCGCTGCAGAGCCAAAAGAAGCGGCAAAAATTCCGCCGGCCGTAACCACCATTCCAGCCACAGTTGCGACTCCCAAAGCAATCGCAAGCGAATTGACGGGTGATTTTTGTTGTTGAGTTCGATTGTTGTCCATAAATTATTTTTTGCGTGATTGATTGAGGTGGCTAACTATTTTGTTTTGAAAGAATTTCTTATTTTATTTCCCTCTAAACTGGTAGCTTCCTGATTCGTTATTTTATTTTTTTCTGCCACCTTTAGATTTTTCTTCAATTCTGGCTCCAAACCCACATCCTCCTGATTTGGGTTTGTAAAAAAACCATCCAAAGAATCGTCATCGTTTTTTGTTGCAGATTGCTGAGTTTTTGGAAATCGCGCAAATATTTCATCAACAAGCCTATCCCTCTCTTCATTTTCTTGCTGATATTTTTTTCGCAATTCATCTCCATTGCTGGTTGCAACTTCTGCACGTTCTTGTTGCAAGATTTTAATTTGTTCTTCGCTTAAAGGTTTTCCATTTTTTGGCGGATCAAATTTAGGCATATATTCAAAAATTAAATTAAAAAACAATCTCAAATCTATTTACTCTCTCAAGTCTAGTCAACCATTTTTCACCTGCGAAAAAATCAACTGCGCCATTTTCTTACTCACCCCCTCCACCCGCATCAAATCCTCAAGCGACGCCGCTTTAATTTTTTCAACCGACCCAAAATGATGCAGTAAAGCCTTCTTGCGCTTGGCCCCAACGCCTTTAACAGAATCAATCTCCGACTTCACAAAATTCTTCGCGCGTTTCGCTCTGTGTGTCGTGATCGCAAAACGATGCGCCTCATCACGCAGCCTTTGCAAATAAAACGCCAGCGGTGAATTCTTTGTCAATTTTATCGGATCGTGATTGTTAAAAAAATAAGTTTCCTCACCCGCATTTCGCTTTTCACCCTTGGCCATACAAATAAACGGAACCTGCAAATTCAAGCTCGCAAACACATCTTTCGCCGCATTAAATTGCCCAATCCCACCATCAATAATCACCAAATCAGGCAAATTTATTTCCCGTGGCATTTCCTGCGGCGCAGCCTTAGTTTGAAAGCGTCGCAGCAACACTTCGCGCAGCATTGCAGTGTCGTCATTGCCCGTTGCAAAACCCTCTTTTCCCAAATTAAATTTGCGATAGGCATTTTTTATAAAACCTTCCGCGCCCGCAACAATCATGGCTCCAACCGCATTTTGCGTTCCTGTATGACTATTATCATAAACCTCAATTCGCTGCGGAATTTTTTCCAAATTAAAAATATTTTTCAGTTCCGACAAAATTTCTTTTTCTTGCAAAACTTGCTTAATATGATGCTCCAAAACTTCTTTCGCAATAACCTCTTGATCCTTTATCAGCGTGTGTTTATCACCTTGCTTCGGATTTTTTATTTGCACTTTTTTGCCAAGAATTTTGCTCAAAAAATCACCCATCAAATCAACATCTTCAATTTCTAAATTCAACAAAATTTCTTCAGCAGGTTTGTGCTCCAAATAAAATTGCCCTAAAAATTTTGCCAAAAATTCCTCTGCCGAAAAATCATCCTCAACCTTATAAAAATAAGGCTTCGAGCCATAGTTATTTCCACCGCGATAAAACGAAATATAAACACAAAAATAATTGCAAGACGCCACCAAATTTATCAAATCAATATTTTCTGCAGAAGACAAATTGACATTTTGTTTCGCCTGAATTGACGACAAAGACTTGATCTTATCCCGCACCAGCGCCGCTTCCTCATAGTTTTGCGCCTCACTCAATTTTTGCATTTTTTGCGCCAATTGCATTTGCACTTGTGAAGATTTTCCGCTCAAAAAATCAATCGCCATCTGCATTAATTTTTTATACTCAGGCTCTTCAATCAAGCCAACACAGGGCCCAGAGCATTTCTTAATTTGATATTCTAAACAAGGACGACGCCGCAATTTAAATTCGGCATCAGAACAGCTGCGCAACAAAAAACTTTTTTTCAGCACATCAATCACGCGGTTCACATCACCACCTGAAGCAAACGGTCCAAAATATTGATGATCTTGATCTTTCAAGCCGCGATGTTTTTTTATCGCGCCAAAAGGGTGTTTTTTGTCAAGCGCAATCAGCGCAAAAGTTTTGTCATCGCGCAGCAAAATATTAAATTT
>CAYPUN010000158.1:0-3734 GCA_964413985.1 uncultured Rickettsia sp.
AGATTCTTTTAAAGCGCCATCCCTTTCTTGTGCGGCTAATTGCGCATTTTTATCGGCTTCTTCTCTCCCTCTATTTGCAGAGGCAACATCGTTTTTGGCACGATCTACCCCTTCCTCCGCAGCGGCGGCTCTTGCATCGGCAGCTGCGGCAGCTTTGAGCGCGTCGTCCCGATCTGCTTCAGCTCGTCTTTTATCATCTTCGGCCTTGTTCGCACGCGCAGACTCTTGACCAGAAAGATCTTCAGCTTTACGAGCTTTCTCATCAGCTGCGTCTTTATCTTTCTTGGCCTTATCAGCATCCGAACGAGCAGTTGCAGCATCTCTTTTCACCTCTTCAAGAGCTGCCTCGCTTGCTTGTAGCTGCTCGGCCGCATCTTTTTGCGCCTTTTTAAGCTCTTTATCTTTTTTGCCAAGACCTTCCTCAAGCTCTTTTGCCAATCCCAATGCACCATCCAACTGCACTTGAATATCGCTATTGCGAGTCGTTAACTCATCAACTGCTCGCTGCAACAAATTCAATTGTCCTAACAATTGATTATTATTTTGCTTCAATTCATCAACCTCACTTTGCAAAGCCTTCGTAGCCACTTCCTTTTTCTTGACTTCATCATCTTTTTCTCGAGCCAGTTCTTGAGCAGCCTTAAGCTTAAGATCAAAACCCTCTTGACCATCTGCAAAAGCCTTCAACCTCTGTTCTAGCTCTCGCTTCGCCGCAATTTCTTTATCAAGATCGTCTTTAAATTTCAAAGCTTTGTCAAGCTCTCGTTGTTTTGCACCCAATTTATCATTTACATCCCTCAGCGCCGCTTCATGAGCTTCTTTCACTCTCCTAGCAGCATCTTCTGTTGCATTTGTCATGCCTTGATCGTCAAGCGCTTTTTGTCTTAACAATTTATCTTTTTCATCTCGTACTCTTTCAAAATCAGCCCTCAAACGCTCAAGCTCTTCTTGCAAAGCAGTTAATTTTGCGCCATCGTCCGCTTTACTCAATTCAGATGCAAGAGATTCACTAGCTTGTTGATCGTCATTTTCATTATCTTTTGAATGCGCTGCAAAATCTTCAATTTGTCTTTTTGATGAATCCAAATCTTGATTCAAATCCTCAATCCTTTTGCGTAAACCATCGTTAGCTCTCTCTAGCCCCGCGAGCATTTCTGCGTTTCGAGCCGCTAAATCATCCCTATCCTGCAAAAGTATATTCTGCCGCTCAAGCAACTCTTCTGCACTTTGCGCTTTTTTCAATGCTGCTTCAGCATCTTTTCCAGCTTGTTCAGCTCTGCTTTCAGCTTCACGAGCTTCTTCTTTAGCTTTGCTAGACAGACGTTGTGCCTCTGCAAGATTCGCTGCCAATTCTGTCGCTTTTCGCTCGGCAGTGCTTAATACATATTCAGCATTTCGAAGTTCTTCTCTAAGCCCTGAATTTCGAACCTCAAGATCCTGCAACTGCGACTGCTTTTTCTCAGCTTCCTCCCTAATTCTTTTAGCCTCTTCCAACTGAGCCTGACTTTCACTTTCACGCCCCTGAAGCTCTTCTTGAAGCGCTGTTAGTCGCTCTATTTCAATGCTCTTTTGGCGTGATTGTCCTTGCGACCCTTCAAGACTAGCCTGCAATTCTTCTAACTTTAACTCCAAATCTCGTAATCTTGCCAATGCATCTTCAAGATTTAGCCCTTCATATTCTGCCTTAGCCAGCTGCAAGCTTTGATTGAGATGCGGTGCTTGATTAAGTCCTTCTTCAGTCGCCACCAACTTTGCTTTTGTCTCTTTCAATTCTTGTCGCAATGCTGAATTCTGTCGATTCAATTCATTGATCCTTAGCAACAGAGTCGCAAGAGTATTATCAACAAAAAGTGACGGATCTCTAGTTATCTCAGCTATCATTGCCTCTCTTTCCTCTTGGTCTGGGTCGCCCTGCGGAGAATTTGTTTGATCTTTAACATCTTCAGGCCCGCCTTCTTGCATATTCAAATTATTATCAATTCCATCCTGCTTCGAGCTTTGATTGAGAGACGGTGTTTGATTAAGATCCCCCGACCCCGCTTGCAATTCTGAATTCGAAAAATTGTCAGATTCACTTCGAGTTTGCGATGTTGCTGCCGCAGAATCTCCTAGAGGAATGCTTCCTTCAGCGTCTGAACGAACTTCTGTGTCAGAACTAGACGCGCTGGGCAAAGCAATTGCATTATTGTCACCAAAATTGCTTTTTGACGACCATGTTGCGCTGCCATTATCACCTTCTTCGTCATCACTGAATTTCTTGCCACCCGTTAAGTCCCAAGTAGGAGTTGCGCTAGACCTTACGTCACTAGATGGAGAAGCTGGAACAGAATTTGCAAGTAAAGGTGCAATATTGACTGAATTTTGCTCAGTGCTAATTTTATTAGGATTTTGCACTTCATCTTCTTGAACTTTTCGCCCTGAATCATTCATTTTATTTTCACCATCATCAGTAGATTTATTATGGCCTCGTCCAATACCTGGAACAACCTTTCCTTTAGTAAACAAGTATTCTGAAGTTAAGGCTTGTTCTCGATTAGCAAGACGACTTAGAGACCCTGGGGGTTTTTTGCCATTATATTGCACTTTAGGCCCTGCTGCTGCTGCAGCGTCACCATCACCAATATTTCCTTTGCCTTGATTTGAGTTATTCGGTTTTTCAAATCTTTTGTTTTCGCCATTTGGCGCAGCTGACGCCCCAGATATTGTCTCAAGGCTATCAAATGAGGACCATCTCTGCAAAGGCGACTTTTTATTAGGCTGAGCAGCTATCGGATCCAATTTAACATCGCTAGACTCTCCTCTTGCATCAGGCAGCTTTTTCAATAGACCCGTTTTAGAATTCACTTCAAACAATTCCGTTAAATTACCACTCTTATTATCCATAACCCTTTCTCCAAAAGTTAAAATTCTCTATCCAAACCACAATTATACAACATTTTTCAACTTAGATCAAGCTTTTTATCAATATTTTTTTATCACTGTAGCTTTATTTTATTCATCACGCACATTCATCGCCACACTTACAGCTGCTTCGGCCGCAAGCCCCTCACCTCTTCCCAAAAATCCTAATTTTTCGGTTGTGGTTGCTTTCACATTCACGCGATTTTTGTGCACGCCCAAAATCTTTGCCAATTTCTCGCGCATTTGCTCTTTAAATTTGCTGATTTTTGGCGCTTCGCAAATCACTGTGATATCAGCGTTGATAAGCTTTCCGCCCTTCTTCACCAAAAGATGATTCACGGTTTTCAACATCTCGCAAGAATCAATATCTTTCCATTTGGCGTCACTTGGGGGGAAATGTTCGCCAATGTCGCCGGCGGCAATTGAGCCAAGCATGGCGTCGATCAAGGCGTGGATGCCAACATCGCCATCAGAATGGGCTTCGATTTTTTTGTCAAACTCAACATCGACGCCGCAAATGCGAATTGTGTCGCTTTCGGCTTTGTCTTTTTTGCGAAAGCGATGCACGTCATAACCAGTGCCAACGCGGGTTTCTTCATGCACGTTTTCGATAAAAATTTTGGCGATATTTTTGGCGCGCTCATAATCTTCTTTGGTGGTGATTTTGAAATTGTTTTGCGAGCCGGGAATTATGGCAACAGGGATTCCGGCATATTCGTTGAGCGATGCATCATCGGTGAAATGCAGGTCTTTGAAGGCGCTGTGGGCACCAACGATATCTTCATACAAAAATCCTTGCGGGGTTTGAGCGCGCCACAAATCTTGGCGCTCTA
>CAYPUN010000159.1:0-3685 GCA_964413985.1 uncultured Rickettsia sp.
CCCTCAGACAGTGGCGCGCCAAAACTCGGTTCGAAATACCATCCCCATGCCTAATTCTTCAAATTAATACACTACCTGTACCATTTTAGACCGAGCTGCGCCTATTAGAGCTGGTTTTGCCATCTTAGACCGAGGTTGGATAAACACCCAAAATCTTCACAAATGGCTTAATTTTTGATTTGGTGAATTTTTGCAAATTGGGGTTATTTTCATCAATAAAACCGCGTGCTTCAACCAGATGGAACGTGACATCATCCACTTGTTTCAACTTCACAGATTTTAGAATTTTTGCTTCAATTTCGCAGGCGGCAAGTTCTGTTGCAAACTGCGATTTGGCCACTGAATTAGCCAGCTCAACGCATAGCAAACTGTTGTCATCTCTTGATTTTTCTGGTTTTTTGATGGCGAGCGCAACCAGCTCTATCAAGTCTTCTGGGGCTTTGTTGGAAATTGTGCTGTCAATCAACGGAATTTTGGCAAACACCTTCAAACCCGCTTTGTTGTTGGCCAAATTGATCCACCAATCTTCTGACAAATTGTCAAAATTGCTCTTGGCATTGTGGTTTGGAAGCGCGAAAACAGCGATTTGAGCGTTGTTTTTTTCGATGTCGAGCACCACATTGTTCACGCTGTCGTGATTGGTGATGGGAACGAAGTCGGCGTAGTATTCGCGCAGCAAATAGTTATAATCGCTGAGTTTTTGCGGATTGTGCAAGGCAATTGCAAGCGGCTGTTCAAGCATGTTTGACGAGGTTATCAGCTTGCGCCAAATAATCGCAATCATCGATCTAGGCAAGATGGGGTCTGCTTTGGCGACCAAATCCTTAATCATGTCGGCTTCGCGGCTCGATTTGATAAAAAACGTTTCACCGGCTTCCAGCTTGATTTGGCGCACCTTGGCGACAATTTTCATCCTTTTGGCAAAAAGCTCTAAAATTTCGCTGTCAATGGCGTCAATCTCGCTTCTGCATTGGCTCAAGGCCGTTTCGTAGTTTTTATTTAGTTGATCTTTTGTCATTTATCGGTTATAATGGGAAAATTAAATAAAAAAACATGAATATAAAAGCACTGTTTGGACCAAAATACAAGGAATTTGAAGTCGGCAATGTTATTTCTTTAGCGCAAGAAAAGCCACTAAAACTTAGCGGTGGCTATGAAATTGCCAATTTTCCCCTCGCATATCAAACTTATGGCGCGCTCAATGCTGACAAAAGCAACGCCATCTTGATTTGCCACGCTTTGACGGGCGATCAATATGTGGCGTCAAAAAATCCGCTAAATGGCAAGGATGGCTGGTGGAGCAATATGGTTGGGCCTTCCAAGCCAATTGACACCGACAAATTTTTCGTGATTTGTTCAAACATAATTGGTGGTTGCATGGGTTCTTGGGGGCCAAAAAACATTGATCCAAAAACTGGTGAACCTTATGCCACAAGCTTTCCCATTGTCACAATTGATGATATGGTGCGGGCACAAAATTTGTTGATTGAGCATTTTGGTATTGAAAAATTGCACGCTGTGATTGGTGGATCGGCGGGCGGGATGCAGGTTTTGAGCTGGTTGACGCAATATCCGCAGAAAATAAAAAATGCAATTCCACTTGCCACGTCATATCACCACGGTCCGCAGAATATAGCCTTTCACGAGATTGGCAGGCAGGCAATTATGGCTGATTCTGAGTGGAAAAATGGGCAATATTTGTCGCATCACACCTATCCACAAAAGGGCTTGGCTGTTGCGCGCATGACTGCTCACGTAACTTATCTTTCGCAGGATTCTTTACAAAAAAAATTCGGGCGCAATTTGCAAAACAAAGACCAGCTTTCTTTTGGTTTTAGTGCTGATTTTCAAGTTGAAAGTTATTTGCGCTATCAAGGCACGTCGTTTGTGGATCGCTTTGACCCCAACTCATATCTTTATGTGACAAAAGCGGTTGATTATTTTGACCTTGAAACAGAATTTGGCAGCCTTAGCAACGCCTTTAAAAACGCGGCTTTGCAGCGCGAAATTCGCGTTTGCGTGATTTCTTTTTCAGATGATTGGCTGTTTCCGCCAAGTGAGGGCAAAAAAATTACGCAGGCGCTCAGTGCCAATGGAATCAATGTTAGCGCGGTTGTGATTGACAGCAATTGTGGCCATGATTCATTTTTAATCGAAAATGAAGCGCTAAAAAATACAATTTCAGGATTTTTAAAAACGTGAAAAAGGCCCAAAACTCAAACATTCGTTACGATTTAGAAATTATCGCCGATTTTATTCCTATGGGCGCGAAGTGCTTGGATATTGGCTGCGGCGATGGTGAGCTGTTGCAATATTTGCGCGATAAAAAAAATGTCGATGGTCGCGGCATAGAAGTTGAACAGGCGCAAGTGACCAAGGCTCTAGGGCGCGGACTGTCTGTCATTCAGGGTGATGCGCAAAATGATCTCGAATATTATCCTGATCAAAGCTTTGATTATGCGGTGTTAAGCCAAGTGATTCAAGCCACCAAGAACCCTGACAAAATTTTAGTTGAGATGTTGCGCGTGGCAAAATATGCTATTGTTTCTTTGCCAAATTTTGCTTATTATAAAAACCGCGCGCAGCTTATGTTTAAAGGCACCATGCCGGTCAATGAACTGATTCCATATCAATGGTATGAAACGCCAAATATTCATTTTTGTTCAATTCGCGATTTCGAAAATTTGTGTCGCAAGCTTGATTTAACAATTAAAGAAGAGGTTTTTTTGAACGGAAAAAAATCTTTTCACAAAATTTTTGGCCAAAGTTTTTTAGCAAATTTTTTCGCCGAATATGGAATTTTTGTTATTGCAAAAAACAACCTTGCAGGCAACTGTGAAGCGGTTTTGAGTGATAACAAAAATAATATTTTTAATCAAAAAATGGTATTGCAACCAGTTTAAAATTATGATAAAAAAAATCTTTTGTGCCATTTTAATTTTGCCGCTTTTTTTTCTGTCTTGCTCGCAAGATAAGGTGAAATATAAAAAATATAAAAAAGCGCATGTGCGCCAAACTGGATATATCGTGGCTTCAAGCCCTATGGACAACAATTCGCAAGTGAAATTTTCGCAGCGTATAAAGCCAAGCGAAATGATGGCGCTTGGTGTTGAGATGGCGCCAAAAGCGCGCTTCAACTCAATTCGTGATGACAACAAATTGCCGCAAAAATATGATAACATCAATGGCGACATTAGAACCATAATGCGCAACGGCCAATATGTTGGGCAATATAAAGTTGGCAATCCATATAAAATTGAGGACACTTTTTATTATCCGCAAGAATATGACGACTATGAAGAGGTTGGCGTTTCGTCTTGGTATGGCGACGATTTTCATGGCAAGAAAACTTCTAACGGCGAAATTTATAACTCGGGATCAATGACAGCAGCGCACCAAACCTTGCCGCTGCCTTCAATTGTGCGTGTCACCAACCTCGAAAATGGCAAGAGCGCGTTGGTGCGAGTGAATGATCGCGGGCCTTTTGCCAAAAGCAGAATTATTGACGTGTCGGAAAAAGCCGCAGAAACATTGGGCTATCGCGACAAAGGCACAGCAACGGTTAAGGTTGAATTTTTGCCAAAAGAAACCGAAGAATTATTGATAAATTTGAATATTAAAAACGAGCAACAATAGCATGACAAACTACAAAAACAAAAAGCTGCCAGAGGGCGTGCATCTTGAC
>CAYPUN010000160.1:0-3619 GCA_964413985.1 uncultured Rickettsia sp.
TGAAAGAAAGCAAGGGGCAGGCCAATCCAGCGCTGGTTAATGAATTGTTGAAAAAAAAATTGGTATAGCTATAATGTAAAAAATATTAATCACCACTTGAAAAACCCATGCCTATAATTAGCCGCTTTTTTGGCATTGCAATTGCAATGTATTGGAACGATCACAATCCGCCACATTTTCATGCAAAATATGGCGATTATGAAGTTATAATTTCAATTGAAGATGGAGTTATCGAAGGAAAATTTCCGCCGCGAGCCTTGCAATTATTGCTTGAGTGGCTTAATATCCACAAAAGTGAATTATTAGAAAATTGGCAAAAGGCCAAAAATGGCGAGCCTTTATTAAACATCAAACCGTTAGAATAATGTTGCACATAACTAAGGCAAAATATTTGAAGGATTATTTAGTTTGGCTGGCTTTTGACGATGGCTCTTCAGGACAGGTTGATTTGCTTGAGCATTTAAAAGGGCCAATTTTTCAACCGCTGAAAGATAAGAAAATTTTCAGCCAACTTCGCCTCGATCCAGAGCTAGAAACGATTGTGTGGCCAAATGGCGCCGATCTCGCACCAGAATTTTTAAAAAATATTTTACAAAAATAATGTCAGGAAAAACGCTTTACGATAAAATTTGGGATAGTCATTTGGTTCACGATGACGGGGCTTCAGCCTTGATTTATGTTGATCGTCAGCTGATTCATGAAGTCACTTCGCCACAAGCTTTTGAGGGTCTTCGCATCACGGGGCGCAAGCCGCGCGATGTTAAGGCGCATTTGGCGGTGGCTGATCACAACGTGCCAACAACCACAGCCGACAGGGGCCATGGCACTTCTGGCATCAAAGACGAAACGTCACGCATTCAAGTTGAAACACTTGAAAAAAACTGCAAAGAATTTGGCATTCGCTATTTTGACCTTGACGACAAAAAGCAGGGAATCGTTCATATTGTTGGCCCCGAGCAAGGTTTTACACAGCCCGGAATGGTGATTGTTTGTGGCGATTCGCACACCTCAACGCACGGAGCCTTTGGCGCTCTGGCTTTTGGCATTGGCACTTCAGAAGTTGAACATGTTTTAGCAACACAAACTTTGATTCAAAAACGCGCCAAGAACATGCTGGTGCGCGTTGACGGCAAGCTTGGATTTGGCGTGACCGCAAAAGACATCATCCTTGCAATCATCGGCAAAATTGGCACTGCGGGCGGCACGGGCTATGTTATCGAATATGCTGGCGAGGCAATTTCGGCGCTTTCGATGGAAGGTCGCATGACAATTTGCAATATGTCAATTGAAGCTGGAGCCAGAGCTGGCCTGATTGCACCAGATGAAACAACTTATGAATATTTGCGCGGCAAGCCATTGGCGCCACACGGCGAAGATTTTGCAAAGGCCACAAAATATTGGGATTCACTAAAATCAGATGCGAACGCCAAATATGACAGCGAAATAATTTTGCACGCAGATGAAATTGCGCCGCAAGTTACTTGGGGCACTAGCCCTGAAGATGCGCTGCCAATCACGGCAAAAGTGCCATCGCCTTCAGATTTTGCCGATGCAGGAAAACAAGAAGCAGTAAAAAGATCTCTCGAATATATGGGCCTGCAAAGCGGCTCTCCGCTTGAGTCGGTGATGATTGATAAAGTTTTTATCGGATCATGCACCAACGGCCGCATTGAAGATTTGCGCGCTGCGGCAGCAGTTGCCAAGGGCAGAAAAATTGCAGCAAACATCAAGCTAGCCATGGTGGTTCCTGGCTCGGGGCTGGTTAAAGAACAAGCTGAAAAAGAAGGTCTCGACAAAATTTTTGTGGCCGCAGGCTTTGAATGGCGCGCTCCGGGGTGTTCTATGTGCCTTGCGATGAACGCCGACAAGCTAGAAAATGGCGAGCGCTGCGCCTCAACTTCAAACCGAAATTTTGAAGGACGTCAGGGCAGGGGCGGCAGAACGCACCTTGTTGGACCAGCAATGGCGGTTGCTGCGGCAATCAATGGCCATTTGAGCGACGTGCGAAAATTAGTATAATTTTGAACACTGTTGCACAAATTTACAGGCTTTGGGCACGGCGCAGCACAAAGCCTCTTGCGCTTTTTTTAAGAAGCCCTAGAGTTGCCAAAATTTATCCAAAAACTTATTCAAATGCCGTCACTTTCTTTTAAAGAATCTGGAATCACTCGCAATTACGAAGTTTTAGCAAGTGGTTTTAACCTACAACCAAAAGCGATTGACGAACTCGAAAGAAAATCTTTTCGCTGGAATCTTGAATTGGCAAAAGACCTCGCCGCCTTATTTTCATCAATCACATTAAGCGCTGTGGCCTATGGAATGTTGGTTGCGCTTATCGCGTTCAAAGTTGAAAAATGCATTCAAAACGAAATTTTGATCTCGCTTTCTTCGGCAACGCAAATTGGCGCAGGCGTTATGTTTGGCCGGTTCTTGCCCATTCTTGGGCGCAAAATTGGCATGATCAACAGCCTTTATTTGGCCAGCATCATCTCGGCCATTTGCTCGATAGCGCTTTATTTTTACGTCGATTATTTTGTCTGGATCACCGTCATTTTTTTCTTCGGCGCGTCGCTTTTCATTGGCGGCGTCACGCGACAAACAATCATGATTGACCTAGCGCCACCGCACACCAAAGCCATCATGATTTCGGTTGGCGGCATGTTGGTTGCAATTGGCAACGGCTTTGGCCCAATTTTTCTGCAAACAATTCGCGCCTCGTCAAATGGCTTTTCGCCCTACGCAATCGCGGCTTTGGCCTATTTGCTTTCAATGTTGCCACTAGCGCGCCTCAAAAAAAGTGAGGTGAAAGTGCGCGAAGACAAGGCCATCGGCCTTTGGCGCTATATTCAGGCCTCGCCAAAAATTATGATGGCCGGATTTTGCGTCAATTATTCGCTTTCGTCCGCCAGTGCGTTTTTGATTATTTATGGCCTCAAAATTGGCCTCTCCGAAACAGAAGCGGCGCTGCTTTATTCGGTTTTGCTTTTTGGCACAGTTTTTTCAATTCCGCTTGGCTATTTGACCGACATCATCAATCGCCGCCTTTTGATGATTTCAAGCACCGCTTTGTCGCTGATTTGCATTTTAGCAATTTATAACACCGGCAACCCAGATGCAATAAGACCACTTCTCTTCATCACTTTTGGCTGCATGATGGGCATAAAATTGCCAGCAATTGTGTTGATAAATGAAAAATATAAACCAACACAACGACTTGCCGTAAACAGCGCTTTTGCCAAATTTAGCTTGATGGGAAATATTATTGGAATTTTTTCTACTGGCACAATTATGAAACTGTTTGGAGCCAACGGGCTGTGGCTTTCTCTGATTTGCATGTTGTCGCTATATTTGATTTTTTGCGCTGGAAATTATATCAAAAAAGCCTTTGATGGCGATTTGAATTTTGACAAATTTTCTTGGACGAACAAGTCAAAAATGGAATAAATTTTTGTCATTTATAACTGACACTTATGTGAGCATTAAAATTTAACCTAGGCTGATCTATTATGCCACGCTTAGCTCTTCAAAGAGACGCCCCCGGCTCTTTGAAGAGGTTGCCGTAGGGGCATAATAGATCAGCCTAGGTTAAATTTTAATGCTCACATAAGTGTCAGTTATA
>CAYPUN010000161.1:0-3607 GCA_964413985.1 uncultured Rickettsia sp.
AAAAAAATTATCGGCGCCGTAATTTTTTTCATGATTTTTTCAAGTTTATTTTATCTAAGCAGCAACGCTCTTTATGTGATGAAAAAAAGTCGCAACAATCACCAAATCACTATACAAGCGGTTTCTCCTGAGGTGACTTCACCAACAGAAGATCGCAAAACAATTTTTCTAAAAAAGAAATTGAGTGAAAATTTTCTCCTCAAAAGATCTTCTGATATAATTTTAATCATAGTCGCTGCAACCAGCATTATCCTGCTTCTGCAGCGCCGCAACAATCTTCCAAAAGCATGATTTATCAAATTTTTCGCCCATTAATTTTTAAATTAGATCCTGAAAAAGCGCACAATTTAGCGATTAATTTTTTAAAATATTTTCCCAATTTAGCAACCAGCTGCACCATCAACAAGCAATATAAAAATTTGCAGCAAAGCCTGTGGAACCTTGATTTTAAAAGCCCCATCGGCATGGCTGCGGGCTTTGACAAAAACGCCGAAGTCATAAAAGCACTTCATCAATTTGGTTTTGGCTTTGTTGAAACCGGCACCGTCACACCAAAACCACAAAACGGAAATGACAAGCCGCGCCTTTTTCGCCTCACACAAGACCAAGCTTTAATCAACCGCCTAGGCTTCAACAACAAGGGCGCGCAGCAATTTGAAAAAAACGTCGCCGGCACTTTTGATCATCAAAATTTAATTCTAGGAATCAATATCGGCAAAAACAAAGACACCGTCGACGCCGCCAGCGACTATATTTTTCTCCTCGAAAAATTTTACCAAAAAGCCTCTTACATCACGATCAACATCTCTTCACCCAACACCAAAAATTTGCGCGATTTGCAAAAAGAAGATCAGCTCGATTTATTTTTGTCAGTTATAAATGACAAAAAAAATCAGCTAAAAAACCTACACAACAAAAACACACCAATATGGCTTAAAGTCGCTCCAGACCTATCTACAAAAGAACAAAAATCAATTTGTGCCACCGCCATAAAAAATAAAATTGACGCCATAATAATCAGCAACACCACAATTTCGCGTGATTTCAATTTAAAAAGCTCGCACGCATCACAAAACGGCGGACTGAGCGGCAAGCCTTTATTTTCTAAGTCAAACGAGGTATTAAAAAATTTCTATAAATTTAGCGAAGGCCAAATTCCACTAATTGGCGTTGGCGGAATTTCAAACGCAGATGATGTTTATGAGAAAATAAAATGCGGCGCAACTTTGGTGCAAATCTATTCTAGCCTTATATATCAAGGCTTTGGAGCTGTTGAAAAAATAACTCAAAGATTAAGTGAATTGGTGATGTCAGATAAATATGACAATATTTCGCAAGCAATTGGAGCGAAAGCAAAATAACCCCCGCAGCCACCAAGCCTACGGCCACAAGGACAAAACCCTATGCAACACCAAGAATTTTATGCATCTGCAAAGAAATCCGAGTGTCATATATAACTGACAACCTCTTCACCAACTCAATATTGGCGCGGTTTTTCACCTCATCATATTCATCCATCGGTTGCAAATAAACCGGAATTTTATTCGCCATTTGCCCCACATCTGCAATATCACTATATTCTTTTTTTCCCGCCGAAATAATAAATTTTATCGCATCCACACGCGCAAGCAGATCTGGCCTGATTGCATGATATTTTCCTTGCGAAATTTTTGGCGAGCAAATAATTTTCACCTCGCTTGGCAATTCACGAAACAAAGTTCCATTAGTTTCAATTTGCACCAAAAATCCACGAGCCACCAACTCTTCGCAAAGCCTTGATATTGGCTGACGCAAAGGCTCTCCACCCGTGATAACAATTAATTTCTTCGTATCATTTTTTGCCAACCGCAAAATCTCCCCAACAATTTCCACCAACCCCATCTGCGCAAAAGAATCAAATTCTGTATCACAAAAATCACAAGCCAAATTGCATCCACCAAGCCTCACAAACACAGACGGATAGCCAACAAACGGCCCTTCACCCTGAAACGTTGCAAAAATTTCTTGCACATTCAAAACGCCTCCATCGTGATTTTCTGGCTTTAAAATTTTATTTTTTCCAAACATATTTTATTTTTTTCTTTGCCCTTCAACAGCTTTTTTTGCCGCCAAATATTCTTCTAAATTTTCATATCGAACGCCTCCAGCGCCTTTCAGCGCCGCACTTTCAACGACAACCTTTCTCGCTATACCATTCTCAATTTCTTCATATCTATTTGCCCTCACATCCTTTCTATCTGTAAAAATAAAATCGCCAGAAATATCTCCAATCTTGCTTGGAAAATTGCCAATTGACATTCGCATCATGCAATAATCATACAAAAACTCATTTGAAAAATCCGCCGCAACCTTACCGTTTTTTTCGCAATATTTCTGAAACACCGCACTGCCTTTCAGTCTTTCAACCATTTGCGCCGCCTGCTTATAATGACTATCCAACAAATATCTCTGCAAAGTTGGCAAACCCAAATCTTGCCCGAAACAAGTTAAAAGCGAACGAAAATTAAATGGCGAAGTCGAGCTATAGCAATAATATTTCGGATCATAATATTTTTCGACATCGCCCTCGCAAGCAATTGAAGCGTCAAACACACTATCAATTGCCGCCTCCCAAAAACTCATCTTCTTCTTCCCTTTAACCACAATATCCACAGCAATCAAAAGCTTAAACAATTGCGCAACGTCAATTTTTTTACCGCAATCATTGATGGTCAGATCAATTGCATTGCCCAAAGCCGCCTGCCTCACAACCTCAAATATCAAGCGATGCGAATATTTTCCGTGCAGCAGCATTCTTGAAATCTGCTCATCTTCTTTAAAAAAACTTAAATTTTTAATTAAGAAATTATTCGCCGCCTCGTGCGCAACAACTCCCACAAAGGTTACGGCCTCGCTTTTCATGCCACCAAGAACTTCTTTTTCATGCAAAATTCTATCTAAAATTTTGCCTTTTTTAAAAAATTGACAATCTTTATATCCAGCAATAAACCCGCATTTTCCCGCAATCAAATATTCACCCCGATTATCTTCGAGCTCAACGCCCTCTTGCCCCAACTCACATTTCAACTGATCTTCCAGCGGCTTCAAATATTTTGCAACCAACAAAGGATCGCGCGCAATCGCCACTATTTGATTCAGTATTTTTATAGCACACTCAGAATCAACCTCCTCAACACCAATATCAACTGAAAGACTTAAATCACAAAAAGTTGGGGAGCCTTCATCAAAAAAAATCGAGCTTGACTCCTCATCAAATTCAACAAGATTTCGCACTCTTTTGTTGTGCAATAAATCAATCTCCAAATCCTCAACCCGAGCAGATTCCTGATTACAATAAGCAGAAAAACCACTTCCCTGAGCATTCAACTTGGCGCTATCAACTAAAGCTTGCGAAATTGGTCGTACTTTCTTTTGCAAAAGCACCTGAATTATATTGTAATTTTTTGATAAGACTCACGACACATATCAATCACATCAACACTCAAATCGGTGCGCGCAACTTTTGCGCCATGTTTTTTGATTTCACTTTGCGCAAATGCAGAAATTTTTTCCGCCACTTCTTTTTTCACCATCGGCGCTCTGCCCGCCATAATCTTGATGCTGATAT
>CAYPUN010000162.1:0-906 GCA_964413985.1 uncultured Rickettsia sp.
TGGCCACCAACCGTGGCTCCGTCGCCCCCAGCGCATGAACCACCGTCTATAATAAAAACATAATTATCAAGTTATTAATGATTTACAATATAAAACAAAAACAACCCGAAAAATGAAATTTCGCACAAAAACAATCGAACATCTGATCGCCGAAGCAAAAGCAAAACCACTAAAAAAAAGCCTTGGCGCGCTTGATCTGATCTTGCTTGGAATTGGCTGCACCATTGGCACAGGAATTTTTGTTTTAACTGGAATTGCCGCCGCAAAATATGCCGGCCCCGCAATTTCGCTCTCATATTTGATCTCAGGAATTGCCTGCATTCTTGCCGGCTTTGCTTATTGCGAATTGGCCTCAACCATCCCCGTTTCTGGCGGCTCATACACATACACCTATGCCATATTGGGCGAATTTACAGCATGGATGGTGTCTTGCGGATTGTTTCTTGGATATACCGTTGCCGCGGCAACCGTTGCCTCTGGCTGGTCGGGCTATTTTGTTGGAATATTGGGCGCTGCCGGCTATCACATACCAGAAGTTTTAACCAAGTCCCCTTTGGATGGCGGAATCATCAATCTTTCTGCTGCCGCAATTGCGCTTGCTATCGGGCTGTTTTTAATTCGCGGCACCAAAGAAAGCGTGGTTTTAAATCGCGTTTTGGTGGCATTAAAATTAGTGGCGATTTTTCTTTTTATTTTTATCGCCGCACCGCATGTTAAAATTGAAAATTGGACAAATGATTTTATGCCCTTTGGCTTCTCTGGCGTTGTGACTGGCGCGGCTGCAATATTTTTTGCTTATAATGGTTTTGACGCAGTTGGAACGGCAGCCGAAGAAACCAAAAATCCAAATCGCGATTTGCCAATTGGAATTATTGGATCACTGCTGACATGTATCGTGCTTTATGT
>CAYPUN010000162.1:916-3570 GCA_964413985.1 uncultured Rickettsia sp.
CACCAACTATTCAGAGCTCAACAATGCCGAACCAATGGCTTATGCGCTGCGTCAAAATGGCAGCAACCTTGGCAGCGCTTTGGTTGGAACAGGAGCCCTCACAGGCATGATGGCCGTGCTTTTGGTTTTGATGTTTGGCCAATCAAGAATTTTCTTCGCGATGTCGCGCGATGGTTTGTTGCCAAAATTCTTTACCAAAATGCACAAAAAATATCAAACACCTTATGTTAGCTGCCTTGTTGTAACCGCGCTAGTTTCTTCGTTTGCTGGCCTTATACCAATTCAAACAATTGCCAATTTGACAAGCATTGGCATTTTGTTTGCCTTAACAATGTGCTCTGTTGCCGTGATGGTGCTGCGCATCAAAAGACCACAGCTGCACAGACCTTTTCGTTGCCCAGCCCTGTTTGTTGTTGCGCCGCTAGCGATTATAATTTTTTCATATTTTATCTACGCACTTCTTCTTGACACCATGACATCTTTTGCGGTTTGGCTGACTTTGAGCGTTGCTGGATATTTTCTTTATGCTTATCGCAACAGCCCGCTTAGAGATAAGGCATAGCGGGGGCTAAATTTTAGGAGCTGCACTCTTCTCCACCGTTTGTTAGTGAGGGGTTGACCCTTGGACGCTCCAACCGTGGCTGAAGTCGCGTCCAAGGGTTAACCCCTCACTCATAACAAACGGTGGAGAAGAGTGCAGCTCCTAAAATTATTTCTTCCAAACCCCAACAATTTCTTCCACCACATTTGGATTTATCAACGTCGAAACATCTCCCAAATCTTTCTCACCTGCAACAATTTTTTTCAAAATGCGGCGCATAATTTTACCCGATCTTGTTTTTGGCAAATCGCTGACAATGCAGATTCTGTCTGGCTTGGCGATGGCTCCAATTTCTCGCTTTATCAATTCGATAATTTCATTTTGCAGCGCCTTTGGATCTTGCGGAATTTTTTTAGCAATGGCAAAAACACAAATGCCCTCGCCTTTTATCTCATGCGCAAAGCCCACCACTGCTGATTCGGCAATGTTTTCATGCATGTTGACGATATTTTCAATTTCGGCAGTGCCAATTCTGTGACCAGAAACATTGAGCACATCATCAACGCGACCAGTGATGCGATAAAGCCCGTCCTCAGTGACAAAAGCGCCATCACCCGTAAAATAATATCCTTTGAAGCGCGAAAAATAAGTTTCGTAAAATTTTTTCTTATCGCCCCAAACGCCCTGCGCCATTGATGGCCAAGGTGTGGTGATGCACAAATTGCCAGTTTTGTTTGGCTCTAAAATTTCTACACCATCATCATCAAGCAATTTTAACTGCACGCCACAAAACGGCAGTCCTGCGTGAGCAGGCTTTGAACTGGTGATGCCGGCCATTGTCGAAATCATAATTGCACCAGTTTCGGTTTGCCACCAAGTGTCAACAATTGGACATCTGCCGCCGCCAACCACATCGTGATACCACTGCCAAGCCTCCTGATTTATTGGCTCGCCAACGCTTCCCAAAGTTTTGAGAGATTGCAAATTGTGTGCCGTCACAAATTCGTCGCCCTTTTTCATCAAAGCGCGAATTGCAGTTGGCGCTGCATAAAAAATTGTAACTTTGTGTTTTTCAATAATTTGCCAAAATCTGTCAAAAGTTGGATGGGTTGGCACGCCTTCAAACATAAGGGTTGTGGCCCCGTTGAGCAGTGGCGCATAAACCAAATATGAATGACCCGTGATCCAACCAATATCAGCGCTGCAAAAAAATATATCGCTAAAGTGATGTTGAAAAATATTTTTGAAAGAATAAGCCGTATAAACCATATATCCACCATGGCCGTGCACAATGCCCTTCGGCTTGCCCGTTGATCCCGAAGTGTATAAAATAAAAAGTGGATGATTGGAATCGGCGTGAAAAATTGGCGCATCGGCGTCATATTTTGCAACTTCTTTTTGCCACAAAACAACATTTGTCGTGGCGTTTTTTTGCTGCAAAGTTTTGGCAAAATCATATTTTTTATCGCGCAAATACAAAATTACATTTTCAATTGAAGGCGCGTGGCTCAAGGCCTCGGCGGCAATTTCAAAAAGCTCGATTTTTTTGTCACCACGAAAAAGCCAATCAGCCGTGATCAAAATTTTTGCCTGCGAATCAACAATTCTGCTTGATAACGCGCTTGCCGAAAACCCCGCAAAAACCACGCTGTGCACCGCTCCAATGCGCGCGCAAGCAAGCATCGCAACAGCAGCTTGCGGAATCATCGGCATATAAATACAAACACGATCCCCCGCCTTCACACCCTGCGCAATCAACAAATTAGCGAACTGCGCCACATCGTGATGCAGCTGTTTATAAGTTATTTTTTGCGTTTTTTCATTTGGATCATTCGGTTCAAATATAATCGCCACCTTGTCTTTCATGGTCGAATCGCACCCATCTTCCACCAAATGACGATCTAAACAATTGTAAGAAATGTTGGTTTTCCCACCCTTAAACCACTCAATTCGCGGCTCATCAAAATCATAATCAAGCACCTCTTTCCACGGCGAAAACCAATGAAAATTTTTTGCAATATCAGCAAAGAATCCACGCGGATCAAGCTTCGCCAGCTCATATTGCTTTTCATAATCCGCTTTCGAATTTATATAAAATGACATGATTAAATAA
>CAYPUN010000163.1:0-3544 GCA_964413985.1 uncultured Rickettsia sp.
TGAGCTTCTTGAGAGCTTTGCGATAAAAGTTCTAAAAAATGAAAATGAAGTTTTGAAAATTGCAGGAAAAAAAATTATGATTGCCGGAATCAATGACAAGATGGCTTCGAGCTATGATTTTAGTGTTTTTGAAGCTGCAAAAACTTTGCAAAAAACCGATTATAAAATTCTTCTCTCGCATCGCCCTGAAGTTTTTCCACAAGCTCTTGATGCGGGTTTCAACCTGCAATTTAGTGGTCACACCCACAGTGGACAATTTTTTCCTTTCAATTTAATTATCGGATTTTTCCACAAATTTTATAAAGGACTCAACCAACATCAAAGCCTGCAAATCTATGTCAATCAAGGCACGGGCTATTGGGGGCCGATGAACAGATTTGCGGTGCCTTGCGAAATTACTTGTTGTGTTTTAAGCAACTAACCGCGCTCTATATCTTGATTTGTTTGTGCCGCCAGAATAGGTAGTGCAGGCAATTTGCGACCACTTGGGCTTGGCTGCGGTCCTTCGGGTGACGCTGGGGGTTGAGGCAATGTCCTTCTCGTGCGTGAAGAAGCAGTGCTTTCAACATCCCCAACTTCTTTGTGTTCACAATCACCCAGCAAAGAAGCGCATTGTGATTGAGAAAATTTATATCCCAAATGAAGAATGTTTCCAATAACAGCTTTGGTATCGCCTTGCATAATATCTTGCTCTACAAAGCCTGTTTCAGCACCATCTTGCTTTATCTTCAAAATTCTCTGATTGCCATTTTTCTCAAAAATTATCGATCCTCTATCGGTGATATTTGGATTTGATTCTTCCTCATTAGTTTTAAAGCAATCGTCAAATAATTGATTAGCAAGCCCTCGCAAAGTTTTGTATTTTCTTATTGTTGATTGCACTCGCTCAAAAAGTGAAGTGCTTTGCGGAGGTTCTGCGGCTGCTGCGGCTGTTGTTACTGTTGCTATCACAGATTCTTCCTGAAGAGATGCCGCTATTGCTAATTGTAATTCTGTATAATCGGAACCATGATCGTTATGATGATCGTGATTTTCACCCATTGTCCGAAAGTTAGCTAAGCCAAAAAGCGATTGTTTTTTTTGTTTTACCAGATTATTGGCATATTCACATAATTTTTGTACAACGAGCAATTTTTTTTCTGCACTCAAATCTGAATAGTCGCCAGATATGGTTTTTTCTTCGCCAGCTTTATTTACAAATGTTAAACTAGTGAAAAGAATTTGAGTATCTGGATCGTTATCAAAAATTGTGCGTCGAATTTCTAGATTTGAAAGTTTTAATACTAATGATTCTGACGAAAATTCTGCATCTTTTTCTTCATACAGTGATGATGTTGCCACTTCATCTGGTTGCAGTTTTTGCTGCCAATTACTAAGCTTAAATAAATTTTCTAACAGACTTAAAGCATCTTTGGTTTCCAGCAAATTGGATTTCTGAAGTTGTTGCGTTTCTGATTCAATTTCTCGAATGAGATTTCGAATATTGTCAAATTCAAAGGCTGTTAAATTTTGCAATATTAAATCGCGCTTCTCTCTAGTTGTAGACTGACGACCTAATTTGTATGGAACAATCGCTCCACCCTCTTTTTCTTGTGAAGCGGCTTGTGCTTGAAAAATTTGTGTCAATTCAGATAATTTGCTATCCAGATCATTTTGCAAATCTACTCCTGCGCGAATTAAATTATTTAGCTCAAATTGATCAACTGCAAGATTTAGTGCTATAAAGTCTACAACATCTGATATTTCATTTGCATGATCGCCAATATTAAAAAATATTGTGCGTTTTTTATTTTTCTTTGTCCCATCATATTCTTCCGTTCTTGTTTCTTTCAACAATGCTAGAAGCGAATCGGCATCGCGAAAAGCGGTTTGTGGATCGACAATGATGTGTTTAATTGCGGTTCTCTTTGTGGTGGGTTCTTCAGGGTCGGCATCAGATATTGGTCGTTCAATTGCTTGATTAAAGACTTTATAAAAACCTTTAATTGCAACTGCTTGCACATCTCCAAAAATTTCAAGTGCGGCAGGTCTCTCTCCATCTATTTCGCTTTCTGAGGCAAAAGATATAAAAACATAATTAGCTTTGTTGAGTGATTTTTGTTCAACTGATTCATAAACTTTCTTACTTGTATCTGCAGCAGGCGCAGAATTTGTGGCTTCTGGCGCAATAACAACAAAATTACCAAAAACTTTGCTGCCGTTTAAACCTTTATTCTCAATATTTGTAACTATCATAAAATTAATAATTTAAAATTAGTCAAACCACCTTGGCGCGACGTTTTTGTTTTAAGCTTTAATATCTATATCTGTAAAAAATCAATGGCAAGTTTTTATTGTCAGCGAGCCCGAAGGCCTGCCGCCACAACTCTAGTTGCCGTGCCACCAGTTATCAACCTCTTTAGGAATTTTTCCCCACCGTGACAAATATTTCGCTTTTTTCTTGATTAATTTCTAAATGCCAAAAGAATATTAATAAAAAAAATAAACCGAAATGAGGTCGCAAAAATCTATTAAAATTTTTATATCGCTTCTCACCATGCTGTTGCTGGTTGCAACGGCAGTTTTCATTACGATCTATTGTTATCTTTTTGATGAGATGGGTGTGTTTGCAAAACGCAGATTGGTTGATTTTCCATTTTTAACTTTCGTCATCACGCCGTGTTTTTTTTGGATTTCGGCTTATCTGTGTCGCAGATATTCGCCAAATGCTTCGGGGCACAATTTGCAATTTGCGATCAATCAACTTAAAAAATATCCGGATGATTTTAAAAAAATTTCGGCGTTTTTAAATGTGCGATTGATTGTTATTAAAACTGTCAGCTCTTTGGTTTCAAGCTTTGGTGGGGGCGCGCTTGGCAAAGAAGGGCCGTCAATGCATATGTCGGCAGGAATTTTTGCAATTTTTGCCAATCGCTATAAAGAATATTTGCCAAAAATCAATTTAGAAATTTGGGTGATTGCGGGCAGCGCTGTTGGATTGACGCTGGTTTTTAATTCGCCAATTGCGGGCATTATTTTTGCTGCTGAAAAATTTTCGCGCATCAATTATCGCAATTTTAGGCAGGGAATGATTTTTTCTCTATCTTGCGTGGCTGTAGTGATGATGGTGTTTCGTAATATGGAAGTTATGTTTAAATTTCATCAAGTGAGTTTTGTGGGGGGTGGGCAAATTTCGACGATGATTTTGCTTGCTGCAATTTGTGCCTTGGTGGCGATAGTTTTAAAATATTTCAGCAATTTTTTATATCAAAAAATTTGTGCAATTGAATCTGGCTTGTGGCATTTTGTTCCTTTGGCAATTGGCGTGATGGTTGCCACAATAAATTATTATTGCGGAGTTTATTCTTTTAGTGGTGGCGTTCAAACCATACAACAAGCGCTTGCAAGCGATGTTAATTTGTTGTCTTATAAAGAAGTTGGTGGCAGAATTTTAAATACAATTTTAACTTTTGCTTCAGGAAGCGCAGGTGGATTGATTGCACCGGCAATGGCAATTGGCACAGGTCTTGGATCAATTGCAAGCGCAATTTTTGTCAATGTTGAT
>CAYPUN010000164.1:0-3539 GCA_964413985.1 uncultured Rickettsia sp.
CAAAATCACGAGATATTGTTGATAAAATTATTGATTCTGTTGATTTTTTTAAACATGAAAATACAAGACAAATTAACGAAGAAAATCACTTCGAGCAGCTTAATTATTACAAAAATAAATTAAATAGAAGAACCGAAATTCTTCATAAAAAACTTGAAATTGAAAAAACTCCATTTGAGCTAATTTTTGAGTTGATCAAGTTAAAAGAAGCGAGAAATTTGGATTGTAATTTTTTTACCAGAATAACCAAAGAAAATTTTGATAAAGGTCTTGAAATTTTAGATCAAATAAAGGGTTATAGCGAGATTTATCAAGATGCTGGCAATCCTTATTTGAAGAAAAATATTGATAATGTAAAGAATTTTCTTCGGCAGCAAAATGAGGGATATTGCTATTTATTGAATTATAAAAATCTAAAAAATGATTTAAAATTAAGTAATATAAACAGAGAAGAAAAAGAAAGGTTAAGGCTTGAAATAATTGAATCCGTAAAAAAATATTATTTGGATTTAGAAGAATTTAATAAATTTGACGACATAGAAATATTTTTTAATAAGTATCAAGAATTTTTAAAATGTAGAAATCTACTTAACGGTTTTTGGTCAAAATTTGAACTAAAAAATGACGATAAAGAAGCGTTTAAATTGATAGATGAACTAAGGACATTGCTAAAAAATTACAATCAAGAAAAAGAGGGGTCTAATAAGCTACAAGAAGATTTTAGAAATATAAAAAGCGGACTTAACAATTTTAATTTTATACAAAATGATAATTTGCAGAAATTGCAGGATTTGGGCGTAAAATTAGGCGAAATAGCAAAGTATAAAAATATACTTGATAATAAAATTTGGGTTTTTTCAAGATTTAAAAATGATGCACAAAGTCAACCTGATTTTATTGAAAATTTAATCAAGATTTTTGATTTGCTTTGCGAAAACTTAAGAAAAAAACTTGCTCTAAATTCTGATCTAGAATCTGTAAATATCGAGCTTTTAAATAGCAAAAATTTCTTTAAAAATTTGATTGGTTTTAAATTTTTTAAACAAAGAAAAAAAGTAAAAATATTAAAGCAAATAGAGGAACTTTCTAATTCTATATTAGAACTAAACAAATTAATTTTTAATAAAATTGAATTTCAAGAAAATATTGACCTAAATGATATTAATTTTATTGAAAAAGGAAAAGAATTTTTAGTGCAAAACAAGCTTGATATTGTTGTTTTTAAGGCTTTGCAAAGAGATTTAGAAAATCTTGGATTTGAAGATGTTTTTTTAAATTATTTTAACAAAGAAAATATAATAAATGATTTATTTGAACTTATTTCAAAGGATAAAGAAATTATAGCAATAAGCGCCTCCTTGGAAACTTTAGAAAAATCAGTTAGTGAAATTAAGAAAAACATCAGAAATGCATTTTCTAGCTTAAGCGAAAATCAATTTGAATTTGAGAAAATGGCAGAAAATGCCGATCTTTTTTTACCAACGATTGCTGCGCAAAATTTGAAAATAGAGATTGATGAATTTGTAAAATTTATTCATATAGAAAAGTTATGGCAATTTCTTCTAGATTTTAAGCCAGATATCAATCCTCTTAAGGATTTAATTTCTAAATATATTCGTAGCAGCGAAGAATTAAAAGATGCTATCGCAACAACGGAAAAAATAAAAAATAATTTAAATGAAATTATCAACTCCTCGTCTAATTTTCTTGATATAGAGATTGATTGCTCGCAGCAAGAAATTGATATATATCTTAAATATTTATCAACAGTAGATTCTGTAATCGAATATTTGGAATTAAAAAAATCATTGGAAAATTTAAGAATAAATGATTTTTGGAGCAAATTCACAGAAGAAAAGCTTCCGCCACAAGAAGTTTTAAATATTTTTAAAAAAAGCTTATATTTAAAAATTTTAAAAAATTTAGAAATTCAAGATGAGTTGATTTGCAGCAGCCAAAAAACTATTCAAGCAATTAGTGATTTTAAAGATTTTGATAAAAAAGCGATAAAGTTAAATAGAGATCGAATTATAAAAAGAATCAGAAATCAAAACAATGCGCAGGTTGATTATTTTGATTTTATAGAGCTAAAAAATCGCAAAAGATTTGGCAAGCCTCGCAAAATTATTTCAAGATATCGTGATTTAATTTTGAATTCTATTGGCTGCGTTGTTTGTAGTCCACTGACAATTTGTGAATATTTTGAAGTTGATGACGCGCCTACAAATCCAATTTTTGATGTCGTTATTTTTGATGAGGCTTCACAAATTTTTACTTGGGACGCTTTAAGTGCAATTTTTAGAGCGAAACAATTGATAATTGCTGGAGATAGTGAGCAAATGCCGCCAAGCAATTTATTTGCAACAAGCGATGATGGAGATGGAAGTGAGGATGAAAATGAAGATAGAGAAAATGTTTCTGATTATGATAGTCTTCTTTCTTTTAGTGAAAAAAGATTTGAGCCTCTGCCGCTTCAATGGCACTATCGTAGCAAGTTTGAAGAATTAATTTATCCATCAAACCAATTTGTTTATAAAGGAAGATTAATAACTTTTCCAAATGCCAATAAAAATGAAAAACCAATTGCTTTTCATTATTTGCCAGATGGAATTTGGAATAATAACCAAACAAACGATGCTGAAGCAAAATTTACAATAAAGCTTTTGAAACAAATTTATGAAAGCGGCGAAAGATCGGTTGGCGTTATTGCAATTAATCAAAAGCAACAATCTTTGATAAAAGATTTTCTCGATGCTGATAATGATTTAAGGGCTTGGTATGATCAAGAGAGTGAGGATGGGCTATTTATTAAAAATCTTGAAAATTGTCAAGGTGATGAAAGAGATATAATAATAGTCTGTAGCTCTTACGCCAAAAATAATGATGGTAGAATTTTAGGAACAATGTTTAGTCAATTGAATAAAGAAAATTCTTATAAAAGATTAAATGTAATGTTTTCAAGGGCAAAAAAGAAGGTGCATTTTTTAACTTCTCTAGAAGAAATACCGCAGCATTTGGTTGATGGCAAAAAGGGAATGGAATTTTTTAAGAAATATTTAGAATTTGCCAAAACTGGTAAATTTGGAATTTCTGCAAATAGCAATCAAAGCTATGATGATTTTGGCAGTGGTTTTGAGGGCAGTGTCTGCAATTCTTTAAGGTTACTTGGATATGAAATTCATTCTCAGGTTGGCTGTTCGGGATATAAAATTGATTTAGCTGTGGTTTGTCCAAAAACTAAAAATTATATTTTGGGGATTGAATGTGATGGCGAAATGTATCATTCTGGAAGAACTGCTAGGGAGAGAGATCGCTTGCGTCAAGATGTTCTAGAATCTAAGGGTTGGAAAATTCACAGAATTTGGTCTTACGATTGGATTCACTCTAAAAATGAAGAGTTGGAAAAGCTTAAAAATAAGATTAATAAATTATTGATTTCTTAGGTTTTTAAAATCACTATCAATATCGCTTATTCATTTTAACACAGCCAGTGCTGCTGCGGCTGCGGCGCAAAGACCATTTTCTCCTGTTGTATAATT
>CAYPUN010000165.1:0-3528 GCA_964413985.1 uncultured Rickettsia sp.
CGAATTTTTTTAATAAAACTTGCATTTGGATCGCTGGTTTTTGTGGCGATCAAATCTGGAATTAGAGCTGAAAAATCTTGTGCTAAAATTTTTGAGCCATGAAAATTTTCAAGATTTTGTTTTAAAATATTGATTTTTGTTTGCAGGTCTTTGTCCAGTGCTGCCAAGGTCTCAACGCTTTTTGAGGTTTGCGAATAATCTTCGCCAGCATAAAATTTGCGCCGCATTTCAACGTAAGTGAAAATGATTTTGCTGGCACGTTCTTGCGATTTATATTTTGCTAAATCGGTCTTTAAATTTTGCACATCATTTTTCAAATCGCTGATTTGAATTTGATTTTTTAGCAAAAGTTGATATATGAATTCGGCCCCGCCTTCTTTGAGTTCGGTGAGGGTAAGTTCGGATAGTTTTTTCTCATCAAAATTTATGTCTTCGTGATTTTTGTCGTCAGAAATAAGATCGAAAATTTCGCTTTCAATATTATCAAACTTGCCCATTTCTGCTTGCGAATTTGAACGGTGCGCAGCTTTGATTTTGTAGTATCTAAAGCCGACAAATCCAGAAAAAATTATAGCAAAAATTGCGATAGTTTTTATTAAAATAGAGATCTTGCTGTTTTTTGTTTTTTGAATTTCAGACATAATTAAATTTCACTAAAATTGCCGATATTTTTAAAGCCCAATTTTTTTGCTTCAATAGCGATTTTATTGCTTAAACACAATATCTTTGAATTGGCGAAATATTCAAGTAGATTATTTTTTTTTGCTAATTTATAAAAATTTTTAACGCTGTTTTGTGAATATATCAACACGGAATTTATCTGTTGTTCGTTAATTTTTTGCAAAAAAAGTGATGAAAAATCTTTGTGCCAATTGATTTTGTAAGCAAGAATTTTGTTGGCGTTGAAGCCAAGGCGTTGTAGGTTTTGTTCGAAATCAATTGTTATGTCATTGCTGCAAAAATATAAAATTTCACCGCCTGAGGGCTTCAATTTTTGCAAGAGTAATTTTTGTAAATTTAGCGCCGAGCTTTTTTGGGGATAAAATATGTTGCTATAGCCGCTTGCAATTAGTTCGGAAGCGGTTTGATGGCTTATGGCAAAAATATCGGTTTGCTTGGAAATTTGAGCATTAATGATTGCGGGGCAAGCCTTCGCGCTGGTTAAAACAATGGCTTGCGGCTCTAAATTTTGCACTTCTGGTTGCAGCAATGTGATATTAAAAATTGGCTCGATAATCGTTTTGAAGCCTTTGCTATGCAGCTCTTTTGCGGTTTGCAAACCATCTTTGTGCGCCCGTAAAATAAGGACCGTCGGCATTTTTGTTCAAAATTGAGTTATGTTCTTGATTTCTCCAACCTTTATTCTATAATCGCCACTCTATTTTTCCAACCAGTTTTTATAATAAGACATGAATATTCACGAATATCAAGCGAAACAACTTCTGAAAAAATTCGGCGTTGCAGTGCCAGAAGGACATCCTGCATTTAGCGTTAAAGAGGCTGTTGAAGCCGCGCAAGAATTGCAAAATAACGGCAATAAAGTTTTTGTTGTGAAAGCGCAAATTCATGCTGGAGGCCGCGGAAAAGCTGGTGGCGTGAAGGTTGTAAAATCAATTGAAGAAGTGAAAGAAAAAGCTTCGCAAATTTTGGGTATGACTTTGATCACCCATCAAACTGGCCCTGAAGGCAAGCTGGTTAAGCGTCTATACATTGAAGCTGGTTCAAATATTAAAAAAGAATATTATCTTTCTGTTGTTGTTGATCGCGCCAGCAAAGCAATTGTGTTTATGGCCTCAACCGAAGGCGGAGTTGAGATTGAAGAAGTTGCAGCTCAACATCCAGAAAAAATTATTTCAGTTAAAGTTGATATTGCTGCGGGCATTCAACAATTTCATGCGCGCAAACTTGGCTTCGCTCTAGGTTTGAAAGGTGATGTGCTAAAAAAATTCATCAAATTGATCTTCTCGCTTTATGAGGCATTTGTTGAAAATGACGCATCACAAGTTGAGATCAACCCTTTGGTTGAAACGGCTGAAGGCGATATCATTGCTCTTGATGCAAAAATCAACTTTGACGATAACTCACTTTTCCGTCACGAAGAAATCCGCGCTCTGCGCGACTTGGACGAAGAAGAGCCACTTGAAATTCAAGCTTCAAAATTCGATTTAAACTATGTGAAAATGGACGGCAAAATTGGCTGTATGGTCAATGGTGCGGGGCTTGCAATGGCCACTATGGACATTATCAAATTATATGGATCATCTCCGGCAAACTTTTTGGACGTTGGCGGTGGAGCCACGCGCGAGAAGGTTACAGAAGCTTTCAAAATTATTCTATCTGACCAAAATGTTGAAGGAATTTTGGTTAACATTTTTGGCGGCATCATGCGCTGCGACATCATTGCCAACGGTATCATTGAAGCTGCAAAAGAGGTGAATCTTTCGGTGCCTTTGGTGGTGCGTCTTGAAGGTACCAACGTTGATCTTGGCAAAGAAATTCTTGCGAAGTCGGGCCTTGCAATCATTGCTGCCAACGATTTGGGCGATGCGGCAGAAAAAATTGTTAAAGCGGTGCAAGCTGCTTCGGCGGTTTAATTTTGTAGGGAATTTTCGTTATTAAAAAATAATAAATATATAAATGTCAGTTTTAGTTAATAAAAATACAAAGGTTATCTGTCAAGGATTTACGGGTGCTCAGGGCACTTTCCATTCGGAGCAAGCTGCGGCTTATGGCACCAAAATGGTTGGTGGAGTCACTCCCGGTAAGGGCGGAACGATGCATCTTAACTTGCCAGTTTTTGACACTGTTTATGATGCGCGCAAAAAAACTGACGCTAATGCTTCGGTGATCTATGTGCCACCTCCATTTGCGGCTGACGCGATTCTTGAAGCAATTGATGCAGAAATTGAGTTGATTGTTTGTATCACTGAAGGCATTCCTGTTTTGGATATGGTGAAGGTGAAAAAGGCTTTGAGTGGCTCTAAATCTCGCTTGATTGGGCCAAACTGCCCCGGAATCATCACTCCTGGTGAGTGCAAAATTGGCATCATGCCTGGTCACATTCACAAACCCGGTTCGGTTGGGATTGTGTCACGTTCTGGCACTTTGACATATGAAGCGGTGCATCAAACAACTAAGGCTGGGCTTGGTCAAACCACTTGTATCGGTATTGGTGGCGATCCGGTGAATGGCACAAGTTTTATTGATTGCCTAGATTTATTTTTGTCTGATCCAAAGACCGAATCAATGATTATGATTGGCGAAATTGGTGGTTCTGATGAAGAAGAAGCTGCGGAATTTTTGATTAGAGAAGCTAAAAAAGGTCGCAAAAAACCTTGCGTTGGCTTTATTGCTGGCAGAACTGCTCCTCCAGGACGCAGAATGGGTCATGCTGGGGCGATTATTTCTGGTGGCAAAGGTGGTGCGGAAGATAAAATTGCGGCGATGAAAGAAGCTGGAATTATGGTTTCTGATAGTCCGGCGATGCTTGGTGAAACTATGTTGAAATTGTTGAAGAAATAGGTTTTT
>CAYPUN010000166.1:0-3501 GCA_964413985.1 uncultured Rickettsia sp.
ATAATACACAAACCAAGGCCGTGGCAAGTGTTTCTGGCGCTGGTGCGGCCGGTGCGGCGCCTTCTACGCAGCATTCATCAAGAATTAGCCCTGAGCAAAAAAGACAAATAGATATGGCGGTGGCCACTGCATCTGCCGAAAAAATTATGGAGGTGTATTGCGATATCGCTCCATTTAAAAAAGAATATAGAGCCGCAGTGACAAAGTCGATATTCGCCTTGATAGATGAAAGCAGAGATAAAAATCTAAATCTTGCAACGCAATATCCACAAATAGCACTTAGGGCTTTTGAAATATTATTTGCGCAATTTATCATATCAAAGCAAACCGCAGCACAATTGATTTGCGCGCAAGCAATTTGCAATATGCTGCAAACCACAACTGATTTTGATGGGTTTGAAACCTACAAAAGGGAATATCACACCCACCTGCTTTATTATAACAATTTGTTGCAGGCTGATAAAAAATATTTAAACGCCAAAGTTTTGGCAAAGTATGTTGCAACGGATTTTGTTGCAAACGAAATTTATATGAGATCTTTTTGCACCAATGGCCCCGTGCCGTCGGTGACAGAAATGACAATTGAGCAATTGCAACTTGAAAGAAAAAATATTAGCGAAATTGAAAAATCTTTAGAAGAATTTTCAGGAAGCATTGCGCTTGAGGAGCAATCCAATGTTCGCAAAACGTCTGCAGAGTTGGTTGAAAATGAATTGGAGCTATTGTCAATTTATCATCAAATTGTTGATCTTGGCGACTATTCAGGGAACGAGTTTGCTAAGGTTTTTGATTATATAAAAGAGCAGATTGCAAAAACTTATCCAAATGCAATTTTTGACAAAAAATCTGCGCAAAAATCAACGCCTGAAGATATATATAACAAAATTAAAGATCTTGCCAAAAAAAATCATAAACAATCAGACCAAACTTTACACTCACTAACCGCAATTAACGCGGTTAGAAAATTTTATCAAGGCAAAGATAGGGACGAAAAGCCTGCTAAGACAAAACCATTATTGGAAGTTCTGTCAAATGGCTACAGTCGCAGAGAAGCTGGCGAAATTGCTTTCGAATTTTATAGCGATTATAAAAAATATTCAAGTTTGGCAAAGGCGCCGAAGCAAGAAGACACAGCCTTCAATCTGCTTGATTTAAAATTGAATGTGCAAACTTTTTATCCAAATCCAGCTTATTATTTGGCCATAGCGGCAAATAACGGCCACAAAGAAGCACAATTTTTGCTGGCAAAATTTTTAGATCCAAACTCGCCCGAAAAATTGGGCGGGCTTGCAAAAGAAAAAGATTTAGCAGATTTGTTTTATGCACTTGCGAGAGACAATGGTCTTGACAATATCCTTCAAGAGCAAGTGGCTGAAGTTGTGGCGATTGATCCGCTTGACAACTCTAAAGAAAATACACAAAAGCTGCAAGCGCTGCAACATTGCAAAGAAGCAAGAAAAAAGCATTTGCTGTTGAATGAATTTTCTAGGCAACAAGCGCCCGCAGAAGCTTCTGCCAAAAGAGCGCTGCTTAATTTATATGATGGATATGATTCAATTTTAAAGTTTGATGCCGATATATTTTTTAGGAAAATCTTATTGCTGATCAATATTTGTGAGGCGGAAAAAGATCAAAAAGCAATTGATAAATATTTGAGAGAAATATCGTTTAATTTGGATCTTTTTGAAGACCTGCAATTGCAATGGTCGGAGGTGCATGAGCATTATAAAAAAATTCCACAAATTTATATAGAAAATATCAATAGGTTTATTGAAGACTATCCAAACAAACTGGAGATAAAAATTCTTGAATTGCTTGCGCCAGAAGTTGCACAAGCAAATGTTGCCTTGATTAAAAAAGATTTGAAGCAAAAAAAATCTGATGACAAAACTCTAAATCGCATAAATAGCTGCTTGAGAAATCTTCAAAGATTTGGTGCGGAAAAATTTGCGAATATAATCATGATGGCAGAAGAAAAAGTTGCCGCTCAACAAGATTTTAAGCCTGCGCCAGCAGCAAAGGCGGGCGCTGCCGCAACGGAAGGCGAAGCTGCTCAGGCGCAGATGCTGGAAAAAACTTTGTTGGCAGAAATTTCGCGACTACAAAATTTACCTTGGACCAATGCTGGCGAGTTGATAGCGGCGTTGAAAGCATTTGGCAAAAAATTTGCGCCAAATGCTTTGGAGGAAAAACTTATATCCAATCATTGCGATTTGCTTTCGATTTATCAAGATTTGGTGAAGTTTGATTTTTCTCAATCAAAATACGCAACATTATTTCTAGATTTAAAACAATCAATTGAAGCATCTTATCCGCGTATTACGCAAAGCTCTTCAGCATCAGGCCAAGAAATTTCAAACCAAGAAGCTGACACGCTCAATGGCAAAATCGTAGCCTTGGCTAAAAAAAATCACGAAGGTGAATATAAGGATTGTCGCCTTATTGAATCGATAGCGGCTTTGTGCAAAAATAATATGAAGGGATTTGGCGATAAAACCATTACACGAGAAATGCTGCAACAAAGCTATAGCTTTGTAGAAAGCGCTAGAATTGCAAAAGAAAAGGGGCTCTCTGTAATTTTTGAACCTCGCGCAGATTTGCAATCAAGTGTCGCGACTGCAAAAAAAGAAGGGCCTAAAGCAACTTCTGCTACCACCGCAGCTGGAGCACCAAAAAACCCCTTTCAAGGGCCGGTTGAAATATTAAAAACTCGCGCCGCGGAAGTTAGTAAAATTTTAAAAGAATATTATCCATTTGAATTGTCCATTTCCAGAGATGATTCCTTGAAGATTGTTGCGGATGGCGTCCTCTCGAGATTAACAAATTCTAAAATTGCACTTCGTATTCTTGAAGCTGATTTGGAAGCCCACTTAGGTAACGAAAGCAATGCTTTGGCTTTGACAAGCCTTAGGGCTATCAACGCCTCAATAAAAAAGGATAAAACTTTTGACGACAGCAGCTTTAAAAACGAAAAACAATATTTTGAAACTTTTCAACTTTATTTAGAAAGCTGTCTTGTTGGAAATTTATTAAACTCAAATAACAACTCGGCAATTCTTGATGAAAATAGAAAAACCGTTCAAAATACAAATCTTAAAAAAGCCCCTGGCAATAAAAGAATTATTCCTATACATCTTAGAATCAGGGAAATAAAGCTCGGCAACAAGACTATAGAAGAAATACAAAAAGATTTTTGGCAGTTCAAAAAAGTCAAAGCCGCCGAGGATCATAGCGATTTTATAGATAATCACACTGACGCACTAGAAATTTATCAAAAAATTCTGACCCTTGGATACAAACCAACCTCCCCTTACGCCAAGTTATTTGATTATATAAAACAACAATTTGGTAAACATTATCCAAATGCGAAAATTGGGCAATTGCAATCATCAAGCGCGAAAGAAGATGATGTCTATAAAGAAATAGTTGTATTTGCAAAACAAAACTATAAGGGTGGGAGGCTTGAAGGAACTCGATGGCTCGTAATTCCAAATGCCGTGA
>CAYPUN010000167.1:0-3501 GCA_964413985.1 uncultured Rickettsia sp.
GCGCTTGCGCGTTGGCTTGGCGATATTTTTTGCTGATGAAATTGTCGATGAATTCATCGGTTGAAATTTCTACCTCGAGGCCAATGGCGCGGTTTGCGAGGCTGATGTCGAGGTCGGCGCCGTCAAGATAAATGGCGATTTTTTTTATTTCTGATGCGATGATTTGGCGATTTTTTCCGAGTTTGTCGAAAAGGTGCTGCACTATCTCTGGGCTTGGCTCGATCTCGTTTTTTGTAAGCTCAGTTTCGATTAGTTTTTTGATTGATCTTTCGTCATCTTCATAGCAGGCGATGCAGGCGATTTGGTCGCTTTCTTCGGCTTGTTTGCGCAGTGACGCGCCTTTGTCGAGGTCTCCGGCTTGGATTAAAATAAAGTTTTCACTTTTGGCGCTGAGATTTTTTTCGGATAATAATAATTTGAGGGCGCTGGCAGCTTGAGTGTCGCAGTCTTTGATGATGATTAATTTGCGGCCGCCAAGCATTGAGAAGGAATAAAATTCGTCGGCGAGGCAGGCTGGGTCTTCGCTGAGACGGTCTTTGCTTAAATTGGCGACGAGAAATGGATCAGATAAATCTGGAGTGATTTTTTTAGCGACAAGTTCGAAGCGGCTGCTGACGACGCTTTCTGCGGGGCCATAAATCACGCATCCGGAGATTTTTTCTTTGTCGATTTTGCTGAGATAATTTTCTGTTGCGGCGGTTGCGATTTTCATTTTTTATTTTTTTACAAATAGGATTGTTGCCTATTTTAAATCTACTTAAAAAAATGACAGCAATTATTTTTGCAAAAATGCCGCGGCCTTATATTCTGCAATAGTTTTTTGATATTTTTCAAGGATTTCTAAAGCGGCAATTTGGGCACTGGCGCTTTCTTGTTCGCGCAGATTGATTAAGAAGAAATTGCTGCCGCCTTGCCAAAATCGCTGCTTCTCGGCATCTTCTAAGGTTTTTGACAGCTCGATTTCTTCGTTAACAATTTGATTGATTTCTGTTATGGCATCGAGCGAGTTTTTTAGTTGCTTGAGCTCGGTTTTTATTTGCTCGAGTAATAATTTTTCTTCAAATTTTATTGCTGAGATTTTGGCGGTTGTTGCAGAAATTTTGCCTTTTGCTTGGTTTCTTTGCAGCGGAGTTTCGAAATCTATTTTGATTGCGTTGTTGCTTTGCGATCTTGATAATGGGCCGTTGCCATAATCTTTTGAGGCTTTTAAATCGACGTCTAATTGTGGATTTAATAAATTTTTTGCTTGCAATAAATTGTTTTGCTCTTGCGCAATTTTGTTTTTGATAACCCTTGCCTCGGCTCTGTTTTCAAGGGCATGGCGCATATCTTCTTCTAAATTAACTTTTTCAAAATGAGCGTTTCGCTTAGCAAAATCAAGCTTTGGCAGCATTTCGATATTGGCAATTTTTGGATCACCATTTTCGTCACGCCAGAATAAAGAGAGATAAAGAGCGTTGTTTTCAAAATCTTGTCGAGCCTTTATCATAGAGCTTTTGCGGTGCAAAATGTTTCTCTTATTTTCGGTTAAAAGAATTTTTGCGATGTCGCCTTTTTTGAATCTTGTTTCAAGTTGAGTGTTACGTTCTAGCGCCATTTTATATAGATCTTCATAGACTTTGAAAATCAATCCTGAGGCAACAAAACCCCAATAAGCCTTACTGGCGTCTTGCCTCATCTGCATTGTGATTTTTTCGAGCTGAATTTTATTTTCTTCTAGACGCAGCTTGGCGATGCTTAAATTTAGGCGCTGCTCGTCAATTGAGCTGTTGCGCAATAACGAAAATTTTGCGCCTGCATTAAATTCGCCTTTGTCGTTGGTGTAGTTGGCGTATTCATTGAGCGGGAAGCTGCCGTAGGATCTTTTGTAGCCCGAATAAACTTCACCATTTAGAAATTTTAAACGCTTGGAAACGGTTGTGTTTGTAAGGCTGCCGTCATAATAGCCACGACTTTTGTTGAGCAATTCTTGTTTTAATTTAACATCGAAAAAACCCTCCGCTTCAAGAACTGAAGCACTTGCAGCTTCTATTGCGTCATAATATGCGAGAATTTTTGGATAATGTTGTTGCGCTGATTTTATGACTTGCTCTTGGGTTAGAACGCTTGAAAAACAAGGCTTCAGGCCGCTTAGGAAAAAAATTGCGATCAGTGAAAAAAATATTTTATTTGGCATCTTTGTTTAAATTTTCATTGTCAAATTCTGGCGGGAAGCCGTTGATTTGGCGCCATAATTCATAGCCGAGACTGACTTTGTTCATCAAGACAAATCCATGAACTTTGGCTCCGTGCCTTAAAAATCGGGCGTCTGGCCATTGTTCATTTTCGTCTTTTGTTATGATTATACGAAATTTGTGGTTGGGAGAAATTGACGTGTCGACTGATTTTACAACGCCGCCAAAGGTGCCAATTGCAACTGATGGCCAGCCGCTAAATTGCACTGCAGGCCAGCCTTCAAATTGCAAGCGCACTTTGCGACCTTCATAAACTAGAGGGATGTCGTTGCCGTCAATATAAAGCTCAATTGCTGGGTCTTTTAAATTTGGCGCAAAAGTTGCTATGATGTCTCCGGCCTTTACTATTGTTGAGTTGTGGGCCGCTAGAACTTTTAAAATCACCCCGTCATTTGGCGCCAAAACGGTTTGTCTTTCTTGACGTGATAATTTTACTTCCGACTCGGCAAGCTCTGCCAGAGCTGATTCGCTGGAGCTTAACAATTTTTTATATTCTATTTTTGCGCTTTCAAAATTTTTTCTTGAGCTCAGACCCTGATTGAACAAATCTTCTTGTCGTTTATAATCAATGTTGGCGGTGTCTGAGGCGATTTTTGTTATTTCGTATTTGCGCTTTTTGGCGTCTCTTTCTGATTTTAATCTTTCTAAAATCAGTGGATCGTTATCAACAATTTCGGCCAATTTGTCACCCTTCTTGACCTTAGAGCCGTCTGACACATACCATTTTTCAATTCTGCCCAAAACAGTGGCGTTGATATTTTGCGCTCTGTTGTTTGGGTCAGCCGCAATGATATGTCCAAAGCCTTTTGCGGTTTGTTGCCATGGCGCAAAAATTGCGATCAGAAGCAGCAAAATCAACATCGCAATCAATGTTCTCACAAACACAAAATGCGCGGATTTTATTTTTATTTCGTCGAGAATTTTTTTATGACTATTGATGTTCATATTTTTTTAATTCTTCAATGTTGTTAAAAATTTTCGCTTCATTTTCATCGATAAAAATATATTGGTCAAAATCCTCTAAACCATCGCGAATGTTAGAAAAATAAAGCACGGTGGCGTTGTGTCTTTTGGTTAAAAATTGCAGAATTTTTTCCCGCATTGCAAAATTTACGATGTCTAGAATTTCTGTGATTATGATAATTTTTGGCTCGAATAAAATTATGCGCGCGGTTTTTAATAATATTTTTTCTGTTTCAGAAAATGGCCATCCCGATGGAATAATTCTGAGTTGCAAACCCTCTTCAAAGCGGCTTAAAACCTTATC
>CAYPUN010000168.1:0-3489 GCA_964413985.1 uncultured Rickettsia sp.
CACTCATCACAATTGACAACACTTCAAGCCTTGATGTTAGCGCAAATGACAATTCAGTAAATGCCTCATCAATTTTGCTTGCTTCAACCGCAAGTTTAACAGTTGGAACAACAACTTTGAACAGCGCAATTGATGGCAGCGCAGATAATCGCGGCACGCTAAACATCGACGCTTCAAAAACCACAACCACCAATGGAGATATTGGCGCAAGTCATTATTTGACTGCAATAAATATCGGCAGCGGCGCAACACTTGACGCTGCAACCAATTCAAACGCCATAAAAGCTACAACCACAAGCTTGGAAAGTGGCGCAATTTTAAATATCGGCAGCGGCGCAATTTATGGCAACTTTGTTGGCGCTGCATCTGGCAATGGCACAATAAATTTTGCTAGCAGTCGCACTCTTGCGCAAAACATTGGAACCAGCAGCAACAAGGTTGCAACGGTTGGTGTTGGTGCAAATCAAACTTTGCAAAGCGGCGCCAATGCAATTTATGCCAACAACATTTCACTTGCAAATGGTGCTACAATTGAGCTGCAAAATGGCGCTTTTGTCAGCAATCAAATCAATGGTGACAGCTCTGGACACGGCAATATCAACGCCTCAGGCACCACAACACTCAACGCAATTGGCGGCATCAACAGCGTCAACAACATCACCACCGCTGCAAATTCAAACATAACTTTTGGCGGCAACATCAATGCTGCTGGCGATGTCAACATCAATGGCACCGCAATTTTTAGCAACGCCACAACCAACATCACCGCCAATTCTTTCAACATAAATTCTGGCGCCACATTATCTTTATCCCTAAATTTATCTTCACCAGCCACTTCACTTGAAATTGTTGGTGGCGCAATAATTTCTGCCAACACGCAATTAAATTTAACAATTTCTGGCAGCGCCGCTTCAGGAACATCATTCACTTTAATCAATGCCAGCGCGGCTTCAACAATTGCAACAATTTCTGGCGCGCAAATCAATGTCAACAATTCTGGCAGCAATGTTGTTAGCGGTCAAACTTACGCCACCGCAGTTTCTGGCAATCAATTAGTGCTAACTTTAACTGGCGAAGCCGCCGCTCCAATCGTCACTTTTCCAAGCGAAAACTCGCAAAAAGCTTATGAGGCAATTGTTGGCATAAGCAATCCAACTGGCTCTTTGGGTGTTGTGCAAGATTATCTCAACAGCGCGGCCAGCGTTGCGCAAAAAGAAGAAGTTATAAAATCTGTCACCGCCCAAACCGACAACGCCACCAACCGTGTCGATTTCAACAACATCACCACCACCGCCAACATAATTTCGGCGCGCCTCGAATCTTTATATAACGACGTCAACATCATGAATAGCGGCCCAAGCTTTGCGCTTAACAACAACGGCACCAACTCACAGGCAGCATGGGCGCAAACTCTCGAGCCACTGCGCGACAACAACACCAAGCCCGCCTACCCTGTCAGCCTTGCGCTGAACGATCCGCAAGAAAAAGGCTCGCAAGCAGCGTGGATCCAAACTTTTGGCAGCAACATCAACCAAAAAACCACCAATGATGGCGATGGCTACAAAGCAAATTCTGGCGGCGTGTCAGTTGGTTTTGACTGCAAAAAATGCGCCGACTTCATCGTGGGAGCCAGCGCCAGCTATTCGCAATCAAACATCAGCAACAAAGGCAGCGCCAAAAATCTCAACATCGACAGCTATCAAGTGAGTGTTTATACCGGCCACAGCACCAAATCATATTTCTTAAACACTTCGCTTGGATTGGCACTCAACAACTATAACTCAACCCGCCAAATTGCAATTGCTGGAGTCTCTGCCAAAGGCGCCTACAGCGGCAACAGCTACACCGCCCGCGTTGAAATTGGCTCAAATTATAAATTTGCAAATGAAACAATTTTAACGCCAAGCCTTACTCTCACCGCTGCTCGCAACACTTATGACAGCTATAACGAATCGGGCGCCGGAACATTAAATCTACATGTCAAAAATGACAGCAGCAACTTCTTTGAGGGTCGAATTGGCGCGGAATTGAGCCGTTTATTTCTCACCAAAAATGACAGCAAAGTCCGCCCACAATTTTCACTTTCTTATGGCCATGATTTTATCGGCGACGAACAAAGAACCAACAGCAACTTCATCGGACAAACAACCAGCTTTGTGTCTGAAGGCGCAAAAGTTGCACAAGGCAGCTTAAAAATCGGCACTGGCGTGGCGCTTTATACAAAGGATGATGTTACGTTTGGAATTAATTATAGTTTTGAGCACAGAGAATCGTACACTTCAAACTCAGGCTGGATGCGCGTGCGATATGGGTTTTAGCAAAATCGCGGCGCTTGTTTATAAAAATAAAGCATTTTTACTTGATTGATGCTTTAAGGCTAGGCACTGTTAACAAAGTCTACAATATTCAGATTTTGACATATTTTTAGCGCTTTTTTAATAAAATTGCGATAAATATCTGGATATATTTTGAGCATTTTTATTAAAAAATAAGCAAAAATAGGGCTAAATATGAATGTTGTAGACTTTGTTAACAGTGCCTAGTAGGTTGGAAGTGGTAATATTTACAACTAAACATAAAACTTATGAAAAAATCTCACTCTTTATTAATTATCGCCGACAGCCACAGCGCTAAAATTTTCAACAAAATTGGCGACAAAACTTTTGATTTAGAATTGATTTCAACTTTGGTTGCAGATCTTGACGAGGTGCACAAACAGCCGCAGCGCGTGCAAGACAGCATGGGTTCTTCGCGTCACGCAATTGAACCAAGAACCGATCGCCGCGAAGTTGAACGTCATGGTTTTGCGCAAAAAATTTCTGACAATTTGTTCGAACTTCACAAAACAAACAATGATGCTGATGGCTTGATTATCATCGCTTCGCACAAGCTTTTGCAAGAAATTGAAGATGTTTTGCCCCACAATTTGAAAAGCAAAATCACTTTTAAATTGGCAAAAGATTTGATGCAATTAAACGACATTGAATTGAAAGAACATCTTGTAAAATATTTTAATTCGTAAAAAAAATGGCGGCGCATAAACAGCGTCGCCGTCAAAATTGCGCGCTATGAAAACATTAGTCTACAGCATTCACAAATTTGATCAGCCTTACTTAGAAAAGGCTGCAGGCAACATTCACCAATTCACCTTCACCACAGCATCACTTAACGAAAAAACTGTCAATCTCGCCGCTGGCTTTGTGGCAATTTGCATTTTCACCGCCGACAAAGCCGACACAAAAATTTTGAATTTGCTGCACAAAATTGGCATAAGATATATTTTGCTGCGCATGGCAGGCCATGATAATGTTGATTTGGAGCATTGTCGCAATCTTGGAATCAAAGTTGCAAATGTGCCGCAATATTCACCTTTTGCAGTTGCAGAACATGCGATGACTCTGATTTTAAATCTCAATCGCAAAATAAAATTAGGACAAAAATTAATCGCAAAAAATGATTTTCGCCTTGATGAATTGATTGGCTTTGACA
>CAYPUN010000169.1:0-3200 GCA_964413985.1 uncultured Rickettsia sp.
CACAACCACTATAGCTTTAGTTTTTGGAGTGATCGCCGCTTCAATCAAATTTTCATCAATGTTTAAGTCTTGCGGTTTTATATCAACAAAAACCGGCACTCCACCATGAAGCACAATTGAAGTTGCGGTTGAAGTGAATGTATATGACGGCAAAATAACTTCATCTTGCGGCTTGATGTCAATTAGCATCATCGCCATTTCAAGCGCGGCTGTGCACGAAGGCAGCATAAAAGCTTTTTTACAACCAATATAATTTTCAAACCATTTGGCACATTCGCGATTAAAAAAACCCTCGCCAGAAATATTATCAGCCGCTAAAACCTTTTTTATGTTTTCAATTTCAAATCCGGTTTTTAAGGGAAGATTGAATGGAACCTTAAATTTCATAAATTATCGAATAATTAGACACTCCAAACCCATACAGGAAGGAAGATTGTTGCAAATATTGCCAAATAACCCATAATAAGGCGTTCCTGCTAAATTTATAGGAATTATAAAAAATGATTTATAATTTGCGATTATTTAATTATGACCCAGCTATCAATTGTTACAACACTATACAAGTCGCAGCCTTATGTTGCTGAATTCTATGCAAGATGCTGCGCGGTTTTGCAAAAATTAAACATTGCCGACTATGAATTTATCTTTGTTGATGATGGGTCTCCCGATCAAAGCCTTGCTGCAGCCACGTCGCTAAATCAAAAAGATTCAAAAGTAAAAGTGCTAGAATTATCACGCAACTTTGGCCATCACAAAGCAATAATGACAGGCCTTGAAGAAGCAAAAGGCAACCACATATTTTTGATTGACGTCGATTTGGAAGAAAAGCCTGAATTATTAGAAGAAATGTGGCAAAAAATGGCGCAAAATCCCTCTATAGACTTAATTTATGGCCAACAGATAAGGCGTAAAGGCTTTTGGTTTGAAAGAGTTTCTGGCGCAATTTTTTATAAAATGATAAATTTTTTGTCTAATATAAAAATGCCCAGCAATGTTCTTATTGCTCGCTTAATGACAAAAAAATACAAAGAAAGTTTAATATTGCACAAAGATAAAAATGTCTTTTTTTTGGGAATCAGCACAATCACAGGATTCAACCAAATAGCTATTCCAGCTGACAAAGGTCACAAAAAAAGCACCACCTACACCTTTAGAAAAAAAATATCACAAACAATAAAGTCCATCACCTCTTTCAGCTCTTTTCCCCTTCTGTTCGTCTCTTACATTGGCGGCATTGTTTTTGGAGCTTCATTTTGCTATATGTCGTTCATCATTTTAAATAGACTATTTTTTGCCAAACCCATTGACGGCTGGGCCAGCATTATGGTCTCAATCTATATGATGAGTGGTTTTATCGTTCTGTGCCTTGGAATTATTGGAATCTATATCGCAAAAATTTTTGAAGAAGTAAAAAATAGACCATACACAATTATAAAAAATAAAATTGGCTAAAATGACTTGGCAAAAATTAGGAAAAATATTTGAAGAGAAAGATGGCTATAGCGCCGTTCCTACAATAGCGCAGATCGACGACAATAAAGCAAGCATAATTTATGCAACGAGAGACAAGTTAAATCGCTCAATTCCAAAAATATTCACAATAAATTTAGATACACTAGAAATTATTGCGCAACCGCAACAAATTATGGAGCTTGGAAATATTGGCTGCTTCGATGATAGTGGCGTTATGCCCTGCTGGCAAACAAATGTCGAAGGCCAGCAATATTTATATTATATCGGCTGGAACACTGGGCTGACAGTGCCTTTTAGAAACAGTGTTGGCGTTGCAGTTAAAAAAAATGAAACTTACCAAAAACTTTATCAAGGACCAATTTTAGATCGCACAAAAGACGAGCCGCATTTTGTAGCAAGCTGCTGCGTGATTGAAGATGGCGGGGTCTATAAAATGTGGTATTTAAGCTGCGTTGACTGGCAAATTGTCAACAAAAAACCAACTCATTTTTATCACATAAAATATGCCGAATCTAAAAACGGCATTGATTGGAACAGGGAAGGCAAAGTTGCAATTGATTTTGCAAACGCCGCAGAATATGCAATTTCAAGACCTTGCGTTATCAAAGAAGATGGAATTTACAAAATGTGGTTTTCGGCACGCGGTGATTTTTATAAAATTTATTATGCCGAATCTAAAAATGGTGTCGACTGGACAAGAAATAATGATCCAGCCTTAGAGCCATCTGGATCAGGATGGGATTGTGAAATGGTAGAATATCCATACGTTTTTTCTTATAAATCAAAAAATTATATGATTTATAACGGCAATAATTTTGGCAGATTTGCTTGATTCTAATCCCGTATAAACAGAAAAGTCTTGCGTATCTTTTAAAATCAAGGTTGCGGCTCCAATAATATTTTCTTTGCCAATTTTAATGTGATCACGAATAGTGGAATTTACACCCAAAAAACTATTTTCACCAATCACCACGCCGCCAGAAATCACAACGTGCGAGCTGATAAAGCAATTATCCTCAACAACCGAGTGATGCCCAACATGATTGCCACTCCAAATTGTAACATTATCGCCAATTTTCACGAATGGCTGAATTGTATTATTTTCTAATATAAACGCATTATCGCCGATTTCTTTTGTCAACACCACCGCCTTCGAGCTTATATAAGACGCCATTTTATAACCCTTTTGCTTTGCTGCATCATATTTTTGTCGACGCATTTTGTTAAGATTTTTATAACCAACTGCAACAAAAAACTCATATTCACTTGGTGAAAATTTTTTTTCCACATCTTCAAAAGCAACGACAGGAATTTCAAATAGCCGCTCTGACGTTATAAATTGAGCATCAACACAAAAGGCAACAATTTCATAGCTAGAATCGTTTTTGAAATAGTAATAAGCCATTTGCGCTATGTCGCCAAGGCCAAATATAATTAGTGGTTTTTTCATATTCTCACAATAATTGTAAATTCATATAAATCATAATCGTGCAGCAGCGCCACATTGCGCGAAAAATTCTTTTTGCAAAAATCAAACCAAAAAAGCGGATCAGCATAATGCAAATTTTGGCGCATTTTGTCTTGATCGGAATATTTTGTCAGGCAGTTGAACGCGAAACCTTTTTTGCTATTTTTAAACATCAATTCAATTGTTTTTGCGATATAATCAGACCAAGATTTTTCATCAATATCACCTTTCACACTAAAAATTCCACTAGCAACAGAAT
>CAYPUN010000169.1:3210-3487 GCA_964413985.1 uncultured Rickettsia sp.
CAAACCTTTGCAGGAGAACTTCCAACAACAAAATTGCAATTTTTAATTTCACTGCAGAATTTTTTTGCACCATCAATCATATCTTGCGAAAGATCAATGCCAAAATAATCAAAATTCATTTTTTGATCTTGCAAAAACTTCGCAAATGCGCCATAGCCGCAGCCAAAATCATTGATCGAAAAATTTTCTTTTTCATTTTCAAGCAATTTAAACTGCTGTTTAAATCGAATAATCTGACTATCTTCATCGCGCCAATCAACGCCGTTTGGCGTTGCTC
>CAYPUN010000170.1:0-3419 GCA_964413985.1 uncultured Rickettsia sp.
TATGGCAATTCAATCCGATCGATTCTACCATTTTCTCTCAAATTTCTTCCTCAAAATAATGGCAACCAAATTAAACGCAATCAAAAAAGTGAGCAACACCAAAATCGCTCCAGCAGTTTTTTCAGCGAAGCCAATTTCAGGACTATCCGACCACAAATAAATTTGCACCGGCAACACCGTCGTTGGATCAGCAAAATTTTGCGGCACATCAGCAATAAACGCAACCATGCCTATCATCAACAGCGGCGCTGTTTCGCCAAGTGCGCGCGACATCGCCAAAATTGTTCCAGTCATAATTCCAGGAATTGAAAGCGGCAAAAGATGATGCAGCATCACCTGCATTTTAGAAGCCCCAAGCGCCATCGCACCATCACGAATTGATTGCGGAATTGAACGAATTGTATTTCGCGTAGCGATGATGATAACAGGCAAAACCAACATGAACAATGTCATACCTCCAACCAATGCTGACGAGCGCGGAAGATGCATATATTGCAGATAAATTGTAAGGCCCAGCAAACCATAAATGATTGATGGAATGGCCGCTAAATTGTTGATGCTAATTTCAATTAAATCGGTGAGGCGATTTTTTTTCGCAAATTCTTCCAAATAAAAAGCGCACAACACACCAATTGGAAATGCAAAAAGCAAAAATATAATGATGGTAAAAAATGATCCGACAAAACTGGCTGCAATGCCCGCCATTTCTGGCTCGCGAGAATCTGATCCAAACAAAAATTGCCAATTAAAAAATGATTTTATTTCGTGATTTTTATATAATTCGTCAAGCAAAACAATTTCTGCCGGCGAAAAATTTTGCGCAATTTTATATTTGAAATAGACATCAACTTTTGATGCGGCAGGCAGCCACACAACTGCCTTCGAACCAATCATATCAGGCTTTTTGACCAGTTGATCTTGCAAAGAAAAATCGGCCATCACGCTGACAAGTTGGTATATTTTTTCAACCATAACATCTGGATTTGCTGCCAAAAATTTGTCACGCAAAGATTGTTTTATCAAACGTTGATAGCCAATTTGATCAAGCAGCTCAGGCCTTGACAGCTCTTCATATTTTTTTGTTAAGTCAGAGTTTTTGGCAATTGAATCTTGCGACAAATCAATTTCAAGTGCAATTTTGTGCGTCAAAAATGCTTTGTGACTTTTGATAAAAATCAAAGCAAAAAATACCACCAAAAAACTTAGCGCAAACAAAATTGATGTAAGCCCGCAAAGCTTGAAAATAGCTTCTTTGCAATAGCGCTTCTTCAGATTTTTTTTAATTAAATTTTGCATATTAACTTTGTCTTGAATAGCGTTTCATCACAATTAAAGCAACCGCGTTGAACAATAATGTCAGCACAAACAGAACCATCGCCAAGGCAAATGCTGCAAGGGTTTTGGGGCTGTTGAATTCTTGATCGCCAACCAACAATGTCACAATTTGTGCCGTGGCGGTTGTGACAGAATCAAGTGGGTTGAAGCTTAGATTGGCAACGAGTCCGGCCGCCATTGTCACAATCATTGTTTCGCCAATTGCGCGCGACACCGCCAAAATCACAGCGCCAACAATGCTTGGCATTGCTGCACCCAAAACAACTTTGCGCACCATCTCCGACTTTGTGCTGCCAAGGGCCAGAGCGCCATCCTTCAAATATTGCGGCACAGAATTTAGGGCATCATCGGTCAGCGAAAGCACAAAAGGAATAATCATCACACCCATCACAAAACCCGCTGCCAGAGCGCTTTCAGAGGCAATTTCAACACCGAAGCTGGCGAAACTATTTTTGAAAAATGGCGCCACCACAATCACCGCGAAATAGCCATAGACAACGGTTGGCACGCCCGCAAGAATTTCTAAAACTGGCTTGCAATAATCGCGAAATTTTGGCTTAGCATAAAACACCAAATAGGTTGCGGCCATGATGCCAAGGGGCACAGATATTGCCACCGCAATCAAAGTGATAAGCAAAGTTCCAAGCAAAACTGGCACCATGCCAAAAGAGCTTTCCGACACCGACTGCTCAGCGTGGATGGCCATTTGCGGGTTCCATTTTAAACCGAACAGAAAATCAAAAACATTCACCTGCTCAAAAAATTTGAGCGCTTCAAACAAAATTGAAACTGTGATGGCAATTGTGATCAAAATTCCAATTCCTGCGGTGACAGACATAACAAGGGTTGCGGCACTTTCGATATGTTTTTTAGCTTGAAAATTTTTGTTGAAAAGATATTTTACTAAGAAAAAATTTGCGGTTAAAAACACGGCCAAAAGCAGATATTTCGCGGTTGCAACAAATGATGAAAGTGAAATTATGGCAGCAAAAATTATTGACCAAAGCAAAAAGCAATAGATATAATGTGCCGGCAAAGAGCTGAAGCGCATTGATGGCGCGGTGGCATTGCGGAAATTTTTAATCTTGTAATTAAGATTGACCGCAAGCAATATTATGATGATAGACGCGAGTAAAAAAAGCATGTTTGTCTATAAATTGATATAAGCGATCATTAGAGTTGCTAGCTATTTAATTTGGCTAACAATGCCTAGCTTTCAAAATTATAAACTATTTAAGATTTTAAATCAACAATATGAGAAAAACGAGATTATTTATAGCCGCCAACCCTTTAAATATCGGGGTTCAAGTGCGAATTGATGAGGGCGATTTTGACTATTTGGCCAAAGTTATGCGCAAAAAAATTGGTGATGAGGTTTGTGTTTTCAATGGCGTGGACGGCGAGTGGTTGAGTGAAATTGTTGCGCTTGAGAAAAAATTTCTGACACTTGAAATTAAGAAAAAGATTGGCGAGCAGCGCGCGCCAAGCCTTGTCACTCTTGCCTTTGCGCCGGTCAAAAATGTGCGCATCGATTTTGTTGCCGCCAAAGCTACAGAAATGGGCGTTGGCAAGTTTTTGCCGATAATAACTCATCACAGCGTGGTTGATAAAATTAATGAAGAGCGCTTTAAAGCCAATATTAAAGAGGCTTGCGAACAGTGTGAGCGCAATGATATGCCACAACTTTTGCCAACAAAAAAATTGGAAAAATTTTTGCAGGAAGAAAAAAATTCTAACAAAATATTGATCCTGTGCGACGAGTCATATCAAGGCGAGAAGGCCTCTATAACTTTGCCTAAAATTTTGCAAAATCGTCCGCAACTAGGCTTGCAAGGTTCACAAACTGAACTTATAGTTCTGCTTGGGCCTGAAGGCGGATTTTCAAAAGAAGAATTTGCCACGATGCACGCAATGAAAAACTTGCATTCAATCACTCTTGGCAAACAAATACTTCGCGCCGACACCGCAATTATCGCGGCTTTGGCGCTGGTGCAAGAGTTTATATAATCCGCAACTTAACGCAAATAAAGGATTTACTAATTAAATTTTCGTTATAGAAAGTGCAATATCGTTAATTAATATTG
>CAYPUN010000171.1:0-3404 GCA_964413985.1 uncultured Rickettsia sp.
ATTCTTTAGATACAACAGCCGCCGGCTCTTTGCAAGATTTAAATTTTTGCAACCGCACTTCATTCAACAATTTTGCATCACCCGTTTTTTCTACAGCTTTTCTTTGCGCCGCCACCATAAAGCGCGAAACAGCCGCTTGACAGGCTTTATAATATGGCTCGTCTTTCTTTTTCGCCACCTCAACCAAATCATCAATTGCCGCGTCAATCATGTTTGTTGTAAAAGTTTTGTAGCGATCATAAAGCTCTCCGCGAGGCTTCTGCCCAGTTTCGTCCAAACAATATTCTTGCGACGAAATCAATTTTGCAATCAAGCGCATCGCAACTTTTGTTGATTTGAAAGCGCAAATGCTGCGCCAATTTCCTTGTTTTTTGGTTGGAATTTCTAGTTGAGATTTTTCTTTTTCAGCAATGCGAAAAGTTTTTTGAATTAGTTTTTTGCAATCAGAAGAACTAAAAACATCTGGATTAACTTCATAATCAAAGCGAAAATTGCGCGAAATATTCTGCTTTAACTTTTCAAGAGAAGGAGCTGGAGAGCCTATTTTAAAGCCTTCAACAGCATAGTTATAAACTTCATCATTTTTTTCAAGATTAAGCAAACAATAGCTATCACAATAAAAAACCTCTTCTGGCACTTCGTCCTTGTTGCAAGAAATCACAAAAAATCCAACATGACCTTCATAAGGCGCCTGAATTACGATTATTTTTTTATCACCAATCTCAACCAATTTTCCACTTTTTATAATTTCTAAAGCTTGCAAAAACACCGCATTGTTTTCTTGCAACTTCTCATCTCTAGTGCCATATTTTTCCATCAGTTCAATTGCACACGCAACATCAATCAAATGGCCACGCTCACTATATTGCCAATTTAAAAAAGTCAACGCACTTGCCGCTTTTTCCACATCTTTTTTTTGCGCATCAGAAAAAATAGCATAAATTTTTTGCGCCACCTCTTTGCTAAAATCGCACTGATAATTTATGCACGACAATATATCCAACAAATTTGGATTATTCTTTTCAAGACGAGCCCCTTCAAAAATTAAATTTTCTAATATCGAGTTAGATTCTGTTGTTGAGCCATTAAATTCAGCATTGGAAATTGCTATATCAAGTGGAGTTTGCTTGCGAATATCTCTTTGCTCGCAATCAATTTTTGCAGCCATCAAGTAATCAGCCAAATCACTCATTTTCCAAATCGCCGCATAATGCAGCAAATTATAGCCATTTCCGTCAATTGTGTTAACACTAAATCCAGCCGAAAGAAAATCGCCAACCATTTTAATTACCTTTTTCTCGTCAGCATCATAAGATTCTGCAAACTCAACAATTTCGCGAAAGGCTTCGTGCTCTGTTTTTAAATTTTTTTTCGACATGGCTTAAAATAATTAAAAAACCTATTACTGATAGATTTTGTTAAAATTAGCAAGAAAAATGATAGGGTGGAATATGTTTGGGATGTGAGATAAAACACTCAACCAATCGAGAGATTGGTGAGCACGGCTGGAATCGAACCAGCGACAACCTGATTAAAAGTCAGGCTTTCTATATTTTTTGCCAATTCTTTATTTATATAACTTAAAAGCTATAGAGCCTTATAAATCAATATTTTATAAGATTATTTTTAATTATCAATGATTAATTTTGCTTGACTTTTTTTAGCATTATTTTATAATTATGACGGACACCAGACGGACACCAAATTATAATTTAGATTTATGCCAAATATTAATGACAGATTTATAAAATCACTAAAAGCGCCTGTCAATAAAAAGCACCAAATTTATTGGGATGATAAAATTCTTGGTTTTGGCATAAGAATTACCGAAAATGGCGCAAAATCCTTTATTTTGCGTTATGTTATCAATGGCAAAGAAAGAAAATATACAATTGGCAAATATCCTGATTTTAGTGCAACTGCTGCAAAAGATGAGGCGATTGCTTTGCGTGGCGAAATTTCAAAGGGCAACGATCCTCTTGAAAAGCGCCAAGATAATCAAAAATTGGTAAGTTTTGGCGATTTTGCTGGTGAATTTATGAAATTTAAAAGGGATAGCTTAAGGGACAGAACTCTTGAAGATTATGACAGGATGTTAAAAAAGCATATTTTGCCAAAATTTGGAAAATTTAAAATTGATGCGATCACAAGGAAGGATATTGAAAATTTCCATTTGTCTTATAAAGACCGCAAACATCTTGCCAATCGCTGTTTGCAACTTATATCCGCCATTTATTCTGTGGCAATTAATTGGGGCTTGGTTTTAGGTAATCCAGCGCAAAAAATTAAGAAATTTAAAGAAGAAAAAAGACAAGAATTTTTAGACGAAGACCAATCAAAAAAATTGCTCGATTATTTGGATAAGCAAGATTGTCTTAATGCCGATGTTGTAAAAATCGCCCTTCTCACTGGCTCAAGAAAAAGCGAAGTTTTGCAAGCTAAATGGTGCGATTTTGATTTAAAAAAAGGTAATTGGTTTAAAGATGCTAAAGATGTGAAACAAGAAAAATCGCATATCATACCGCTTAATAATAAGGTTTTGGAAATTTTAAAAAAGCTAAAGAAAAATATTAAAAGCGATCAAGAAATTGCCAAAATGACAAAGGCAGTGATTGTAAGCAACAAAGAATATTTATTTTTCAATCCAATTACGAAAAAAGTTTTTGATAATGTTGATAAATTTTGGTTTAAATGTCGCGAAGAATTGGGGCTTGAAAAATATCGTTTTCATGATTTAAGGCATAGTTTTGCTTCGTTTTTGGTGAATAAGGGATATGGTTTGGAGGTGATTGGTAAGTTGGTGGGGCATTCAAATGTAAGCACGACGCAGCGATATGCGCATTTGGTGGATAAGACGCTTAGGGAGGCGACGCAAAGTTGGGATGGGGATTTTTAGCGATTGTTCATTATTATAACATAAAGCACAATAAGCGCAATAAATGAAAATAAAATACTTAACAATGACATTTCCATTGCCTCTTTTTGTCTTTTTTTAACAATTTCCAATTCTTGCGCAGTAAAATCTTTTTTTGCTTTAAATAATCTTTTCTTTTTAAAAATTCTTAAATAAATTGCGAGGAAAAATAATGATATTCCAATAAAAATTGATATTGCATTAAATAAAGAAATTATTGTGTAAAAAGAAGAAAAGAAAGAAAAATCACCGAAAAATAATGGTAAAAAAAATTCTAAATCATCTTTGTTGTGCCCAGAATCGGCTTGACCCCAAGCCATAAAAAATGTTGACAAAACCCACGCCATTTGGCTTGTCATAAAGATTGTTGTTATTAATGTTGCGAGAAGTTTTTTCATTTTGTTGCGGGTTTTTATTTGATGGAGTTTTCTATAATTTCATCAATTTTATTGCGTAATTCTTCGATTTTTTGATTGATTTTGGTTTGAGC
>CAYPUN010000172.1:0-3389 GCA_964413985.1 uncultured Rickettsia sp.
ATAAACAAGCAACGCAGGAGGAAAGTATCCCTTTCGGACGGGTGCTACCCCTTAGACGCGACTGAGCCACGCTTGGAGCGCCTAAGGGTTATCACCCGTCATAAAGGGATAATTGCCGGCCCCCAAGAAAAAACTTCCAAAAATTTCTATTTACCCTCTTTCTCAACCCTCTTCATACCCTCTTCAATCAACTGACGAGCCTTCGCAGCACCTTCAAAACCCTTAACCTTCACCCACTTACCCTTCTCCAAATCTTTATAATGCTCAAAAAAATGACCAATTTTTGCAATCAAAGTTTGCGGCAATTCTTCATAAGATTCAACAGCCTCAAACTGCGAATTTAGCTTCTTCGCAGGCACAGCGATAATTTTTTCATCCATCCCTTTTTCATCTTCCATAATCAAAACTCCAACTGGCTTTGCAGCAATCACCGCCCCAGGAACCACCGGAAAATCCGACACCACAAGCACATCGCACGGATCACCATCATCAGACAAAGTGTGCGGCACAAATCCATAATTGCACGGATAATACATCGGCGTTGCCACAAAACGATCAACAAAAATCGCACCAGAATCTTTGTCCATTTCATATTTGACAGGATCAGCATTCATCGGCACTTCGATGATTACGTTGACAGTGTTTGGAGCATCTTTTCCAATTGAAATTTTTGAAATATTCATAAAAAAATAATTTAATTGTGAGGGCGCAACTCAAATTGCGCGACCAATTTTAAAATATAAGATAAAACTTTTGAAGCAATATAAAAGGCAGACAAACTTGATTCAGCCTGCCTGCCTTTAAAGAAAATTGCAAAGAACAAACAGAAGTGCTTGCTCTTTGCAAAAAAACTTGAGCGAAAAAATTAGAATCCGCCCATGCCACCCATTCCACCCATGCCGCCCATACCAGCGCCAGCGTGGCTGTGAGCCGCAGAGCCTTCTTCTTTTTTGTCAACAATGCAAGCTTCAGTTGTGATCAACAAGCCAGCAATTGAAGATGAATCTTGAAGTGCGCTTCTAACAACCTTTGCCGGATCAACGATACCAGCAACGAACATATCAACGTGCTCATTGGTTTGTGCGTTATAGCCGTAACAAACATATTTACCCGCTTTTACATCATGAACATAAAAAGCGTCATTATTTTTAACAACTTCGTTGGCCACAACCGCTCCGTCAAAACCAGCATTTTCAGCGATTTGACGAATTGGCGCGCGAAGCACACGTTTGATGATGTTGATGCCTGTTGTTTGGTCATCATTTGCACCTTTCAATTTTTCTAAGATACGTGAAGCGTGAAGCAGAGCCGATCCGCCACCTGCAACAATGCCTTCTTGCATTGCAGCGCGAGTTGCGGCCAAAGCATCTTCAACGCGATCTTTTCTTTCTTTCACTTCAACTTCAGTAGCGCCGCCAACCTTTAAGATAGCCACTCCGCCTGAAAGTTTTGCAAGACGTTCTTGCAATTTTTCACGATCATAATCTGAAGTTGTTTCTTCGATTTGTTTTTTGATTGCGTTGCAACGAGATTTAACATCGTCACCAGCGCCATTGCCATCAACGATTGTTGTGTCGTCTTTAGTGATGATGATTCGTTTTGCTTGGCCAAGCTGTGCTGGAGTAACATCTTCAAGCTTCATGCCAAGATCTTCGGAGATCAACTGCCCACCAGTTAGAGTAGCAATATCTTCCATGATAGATTTGCGACGATCGCCAAAACCAGGAGCCTTCACAGCCGCAACTTTCAAACCACCGCGAAGCTTGTTAACCACCAAAGCTGCCAAGGCTTCGCCTTCAACATCTTCAGCAATAATCAAAAGTGGACGACCAGATTGCACAACTGCTTCAAGCAATGGAACCATTGGTTGCAAGCCAGAAACTTTTTTCTCAAACAACAAGATGAACGCATTTTCAAGTTCAACTGTCATTTTTTCGGCGTTAGTGATGAAATATGGAGAAAGATAGCCGCGGTCAAAATTCATGCCTTCAACAACATTCATTTCAAACTCAAGGCCTTTGGCTTCTTCAACAGTGATCGGACTGTCAGGCCCAACTTTTTGCACCGCTTCAGCAATTTTGCTGCCAATTTCTTTATCGCCATTGGCAGAAATTGTCGCAACTTGTGCAATTTCTTCTTTGCCATTAACTTTTTTGCTCATTGCTTTGATTTCTTTTACAACGGCTTCAACAGCGATGTCAATTCCGCGCTTCAAATCCATAGGGTTCAATCCTGCAGCCACAGCTTTCGTGCCTTCGCGCACAATTGCTTGAGCTAATACTGTAGAAGTTGTGGTGCCATCACCTGCAACATCATTGGTTTTAGACGCAACTTCTTTGATCATTTGCGCGCCCATATTTTGAAATTTGCAAGAAAGTTCGATTTCTTTTGCAACTGACACGCCGTCTTTTGTGATGCGCGGAGCTCCAAATGATTTTTCAATAACCACATTGCGACCTTTGGGCCCAAGTGTAACTTTTACTGCGTTTGCAATAATATCAACGCCTTCGCAAATTTTTGCGCGTGCGTCTGATCCAAATAGGATTTCTTTTGCTGCCATATAAAAAAATAATTTTTAAATTAATAAATAAAGTTGAATGTTGCAGACGCGCTCAGCACATGGTTTGATCGCGCCTTCGCAAATTATTCAATCACCGCCAAAATGTCAGATTCTTTCAGGATGATCAATTCTTTTCCGTCAATTTTAACTTCTGCACCGCCCCATTTTGCGAACAAAACTTTGTCGCCAACTTTAACGTCAAGTGGGATCAACTTGCCAGAATCGTCATGCGCGCCCTTTCCTGCTGCAACAATTTTGCCTTCAGAAGGTTTTTCTTTTGCAGTGTCTGGAATGATAATGCCGCCAGCAGTTTTTGATTCTGCCTCAACGCGCTCAATCAAAACGCGGTCGTGTAATGGTCTAATCTTCATAATTATAAATAATTAAATTATTGAAAGGATGATTCGAAAGAATCTCTGATGCTTAATATAGTTACTTTCAAAATTTTAACAAGGGGCGGCAGTAAAAAAAATCTACAACATGCCATCCAACTTGCCTGCAGCCTCTAGCGCGTAGAGGTCATCACACCCGCCAACATGCGTTTCGCCAATAAAAATCTGCGGCACCGTCATTCTGCCCCCAGATTTCTTAATCATTTCCTCACGCATTTCGTCGCTGGTGATTTTGATTTCCGTAAAATCAATTTTCTTGCGCGTCAACAACATCTTCGCCTTAACGCAATAAGGACAAGGATCTTTACTATAAATCACAACTTTTTTCATATATTTTTTTAAAAAAATTAATATTTATCGTTATATTTTGAGGAATTTTTTATCATGGGTGATATAACCCTTGGACGCGACTGAGCCACGGTTGGAGCGTCCAAGGG
>CAYPUN010000173.1:0-3354 GCA_964413985.1 uncultured Rickettsia sp.
CAAGTCGCGGATGATTGATTCTACATCGCGGCCAACATATCCAACTTCAGTAAATTTTGTCGCTTCAACCTTGATGAATGGAGCGTTGGCAAGCTTGGCAAGACGGCGCGCAATTTCGGTTTTGCCAACGCCAGTGGGCCCAATGCACAAAATATTTTTTGGCATAATTTCTTCGCGCAGCGGACTATCAACCAACTTACGGCGATAACGGTTGCGAAGCGCAATTGCCACGGCTTTCTTCGCATCTTTTTGGCCAATGATATAGCGATCCAACTCTTCCACAATTTGTTTTGGAGTAAGTTCGTGCGGCAAAATATTTTCAGGAGCTTTTGCTTTTTTTGTCATTTTTGTTTTCATGAATTTTATTATTTTTTGAGATGCCGTCAAAGCTAGCAGCATTTAACAAAAACATCAATATGATAACGGCAATGCTGGTAAGAAAAATTGTGAGCAGAATTTTCATAGATAGCCAACCATTTCCAACTTGATAGCCTCTAAACCCTCTTCATTCTTGCTTGAAGTGACAATCACTTCTGGATGCAATGCTGGCCATGATTTGATTTGCTCGCAAACTTTTGCCTTTGCTGCTGCAAGCTCTTCGCGCTTCAACTTGTCGGCCTTTGTAAAAATCACTTGAAAATTTACGCCCGTGCTGTTGAAAATATTGGCCATTTCTTGATCGGATTTTTTTAGTCCCTTCACCGGATCAAGCAGCAAAAACACGCGTTTCAACTGCGCGCGGCTGGCAAAATATTCGAAGCTGGTTTTTTGCCACTGCGCAATCTGCCCTGCTCCGGCCTTGGCAAATCCATATCCCGGCATATCCACAATCATAATTTTTTTCGATAGCAAAAAGAAATTTAATTGACGCGTTCTTCCGGGTGTGTTTGAAGTTATCGCAATTTTTTGCTTTGTTAAAGCATTGATCAAGCTAGATTTGCCAACGTTTGAGGCGCCAATAAATGCAAATTCGGGATAATATGTGAACGGAAATTGCGATGCTTTTTGCGCGCCCAAAATAAACTCACAGCTTTGTTCGCCGTGCATTGGGAAGATTTTTGCTAATTCGTTTTTTTTCATTTATTTTTTTTCTCCAAGAATTCGATCATTTTTGCGGCAACATCCACACCTGTCGAGCCTTCAATTCCCTCCAATCCGGGAGAAGAATTTACTTCAAGAATTTTTGGACCCATTGTTGAACGCACCATGTCAACACCTGCCACATCAAGCCCCATAATGCGCGCGGCATCAATTGCCATTTGACATTCTTCATCGCTTATTTCAACTGATCTGGCCGTTGCGCCCAAATGAATGTTGGCACGAAACTCACCTTCTTGCGCCTCGCGCTGCATTGAAGCCACAACTTTGTTGCCAATCACAAAACAGCGAATGTCATGGCCTTTTGATTCTTTGATATATTGCTGCGCCAAAATATCGGCCTTCAAGCTGCGAAATGCGTTGATCACACTTTCTGCAGCCTTGCCAGTTTCTGCCAAAACCACGCCAACACCTTTGGTGCCTTCAAGCAATTTGACCACCAATGGCGCATTGCCAACAAGTTTGATGATGTCTTTTGTTTCATAAGAAGAATTGGCAAAGCTGGTTACAGGCACGCCAATGCCGTGCTGCGCCAATATTTGCAAAGTGCAAAGTTTGTCGCGCGATTTTGTGATAGCGTCCGAAGTGTTGAGGCAGTTGATTCCCATCGTTTCAAACTGACGAATAATTGCCGAAGCATAAAACGTCATAGACGGCTTGATGCGCGGAATCACATAATCAACATTTTCAATTTTCTTGCCTTCGTCAAAAAATATTTCCGAATTTTTTGTCGCAATTTTTATATAGCATTCGCCAACATTTACAAACTTGATGTCGTGGCCACGCTTTGCTGCAGCCTCAACAATTCTGCGATTTGAATATAAATTTGGATTGGAAGCTAATAATATTATTTTCATATTTAAAAAGTGATTTTTGGTGGTTTAATATCGCGATATAATTTTAAAATGGTAGCACGTTTTGGCTTTCCTAGGATAAAAGATTTAGAGATATCCACCAACATATTCAACTGTTTTATTGCTTCGCGCCCAAGAAGCATCTTAAAAGCCATCGAATCGCGGTTTGCCAGCGTGATTTCGATGCGCACTTTTTTTTCGCCAACGCACAAATCAGATTTTATGACGAATCTTTTTTCTTTTTTGCCGCTAGAATCGGAAACCATGCGATGGTCAACAACCCGCGCCACGCAAGAGCGCGTGAGCTTTTTGTTTTTTTGCAAAGGGTGTATTTCAAATTGCACATATTCAACATCTTCAATATAAAAGCTGTGAATGTTAAAAGCATGAAGTGACGAAGTTTTTGCGCCAGTATCAATTTTGCCTTTAATTGCTGGCAGGCCAAGGCAGTCTAGGCCAAACCACTCTTTCCAACCGATAGTTTTTTTGATTTTTTTGATTCCCGATTTCATGAATTTTTTGCAATAGCTTTTGTAACAATTTCCAAATCTTCTTTAGTGTCAACAGAAAGCGGGTGCGCGTCAACAAGTTTTACGATTATTTTCATGCCATTTTCAAGAGCGCGCAATTGTTCTAAACTCTCGCGTTGCTCTAAAACAGAGGGTTTGAGGCTGACGAATTTTTGCAAAGCCGATTTTTTATAAGCATAAATTCCAATGTGATGGAAATAATCTTGCGAGTTTTCTTTGCTGTATGGAATGGCCGCGCGCGAGAAATAGAGCGCATTGCCGCAATTGTCAGCATCAAATGCAATGGCAATTTTTACAACATTTGGATTGGTGATTTCGTCGCGATTTTTGATTTTTGAGGCAACGGTTGCAATGTCGCAATCATGGGCCGAAGCTGCGTCAGCTGCGGCACGAATCACTTTTGGATCGATGTTTGGAAGATCGCCCTGCACGTTTACAATAATATCAAAATTTTGTGCAATTGCCTGCGAAGCGGCGTGGATTCTGTCTGTTCCCGATGGCAAATTGGCGTCAGTCAAAACAAATTGCCCGCCAAAACTTTTGACATTGCTGGCAATTTCTTCACCATCACAAGCCACGAAAACCGGCCCCAAATCTGCTTCCACGGCCTTTTCATAAACGCGCTGAATCATACTTTTGCCCAAAATGTCAACCAATGGTTTGTTTGGCAAGCGAGTGGATGCAAGGCGCGCGGGAATTATTATTGCAATTTTTTTCATGTTTTTTTCTGCAAAAAATTATCACATAAAGGCACTAAGTGCCCGTGCCCGTAAACTAGACACACATCAATTGATTGTAATTATACAACCCAAACAAAAATTATACAACAGGAGAAAATGGTCTTTGCGCCGCAGCCGCAGCAGCACTGGCTG
>CAYPUN010000174.1:0-1504 GCA_964413985.1 uncultured Rickettsia sp.
CGAAGTATTAATAAACCCAAACGTACCACACGCCAGCCCATTCGGATTCGCAATAATCAACTCCGCCCGAGTCCCCGCAATCTCCGCATAACCAAGCAATTGCGAATTATTCCCCGAAGTAACCTCATTCAAAATCACCGTCGCCGACCCAGACCCCGCAAGGTTCGAGTTCACATTCACCAACCCTCCAATATCCGTTTGCGTCACCGCCGTCGCCCCGCTTCCCCCAACAATCTGCGCAGCATCCTGCCCCGAGAAATTGTTAATAATCTGCCCACCAGCATTAATATTATAATCCGAAAAATTATTGTGAGACAACCCAGAAGAATTCGGCGCTGCAATATTAATTTGATCCACCCCCGAAGCCGTGTGCGTCACAACCGTGCCAGTCGAACCATCCACCACAATCGGCAAATCATTCGCTGCTGCCGCAGAAACAAAAAACACCTGCTCAAAAAACAACGAAAAAATCGCAAGATGAATCAAAGCGCGTTTCGCTAATAAAAAAACGCTGTCGCTAAAAAAAGCTCGCTTGTGAGATAAAAAAATAGTTTTCATTTTGATTTCGGGTTTGAAGCTGTGGTTATGAGTTAATAAACATTGTGCCACATTATAGAACGCAGAGAGACTTAGTCAAGCAAAAATAACACCCACCCCAATACCACAGCCACTCCATCCCATCTTTCTTGATAAAAAAAACTTCTGGGCAACACAATATTGCCCAGAAGTTGGAAAAAACGCAAACACGCATAGCGGGCTTTGCGGGGTGGTGGCTCGGGAGCATCGCATCAATAGGGGAATTCAAGAATAATCTTTAACCCACTATCAGGATTATTTTTTATTAGAATCTTACCTCTTTGCAATTCAACAAGATATTTTGTGATTATAAAACTATCTTCTTGCAACTTACATATTGCAGCATCAAAGCCATTACATAAAATTTGAATTTGCAAATATTTCTTATCACTTTCTATAAAATTTTTAATAATAAACAATATTTGACTTCCTTCAAAAGAATTCTGAACAATAACTGAGATAAGGCTTGCCAAAGCTTGCTTTGTTCTTTTTAAATCTAATTTTATAGAAAATATATCAGGATCAATTCTACTTTTAATAGATATCTTTTTTCTTAAACCATATTCATAATTTAATCTTATAACTCTATTTATTAATCCATTTATATCTATCTCTCGATCCAAATTTACTGATAATCCTCGAGCCTCAAAACTCTTAGTTTCAAAAATATCAAGAATATCACTTGCCAGATCATCTACACCTAGTGCAATTTGATTAATTTCTTTTGCACAATCAACATGATCTTGTTTTTGCCCCTGACCATTCACATCTTGTTGAAGAATTTCCGAAAAGCCAACTATGGCATTGATTTGATTTTTCAACTCATAAATTGCATATTTAAAAAATTCATCTTTAGAAATTTGATTTGAAGAAAATATCTTATCGTTAGCTATATTATCTTCATATTCCGCACATTCCTGCTTTACTA
>CAYPUN010000174.1:1514-2023 GCA_964413985.1 uncultured Rickettsia sp.
AAATTCAGTAAGGCATTGTGACGAAATAATTTTGTTAAATAATCAGAAACTGAAAAATTCTCATGCGAATACCCTGCTTTCATATTTTAAATTCCGAAACGAATTATTAATAAAACGTTGCGGTATATGAACTGATTTCACTTAAAAAGACAAATTGGTTATAATTGCTATTTATGAAAAGTGTTTAATAAAACTAAACTTTAAATCAAAGAAGCTATCTATCTGCTCTTTCCATCACCTTTTCCATACTGGGTTGAAGCTGCTTGAAAAGTATCCATAATCTTCATCTTATCTTTAATTGCATCCCACATTTTATCATCAATAAAATAATACCTCATATTATTATGATTTTTTATCATCATACCATGCTTGGCGCACAAAGTTGGAGTTGCAAGATTGCTAATAACAGAACTTCCCCATACTTGTTTTACTCCATGTTTTTCAAAAGCACTCTTTAATAACATATCTAAACAAATACTGCCGACTCCATTTCCTTGAGTTAATATATG
>CAYPUN010000174.1:2033-3351 GCA_964413985.1 uncultured Rickettsia sp.
AGTGCGACATCAACATCTGACACAGGCACTTCCTTAGAAAGAGGAGCCAAAGCTCCACCACCTAACAATTTATTTTCTGGATCTGTAAACTTATAATAGCCCAGTCCTGTTCTTTCTGCCAGACCAGTCATTTCTAAATATATACTCCTAAGCCTTTCTTTATTAGCTGGTGCTGAAAAAAATCTATTTAAAGCAATTTGAGTTGGAGATACACCTCTTTTATAAGCATCCATCACTTCTTCTGGCAATGCAATTTCGCTATCCCCCTCCTCTATCAATCTCAACTTTGTTTTTGTATGATCACATTTTTGCTGCAATGCTTTAATTCCAAACCACTTATCTATCCAAGAAGAAGTAAAAACCACACTCTCATCAGTAATTATCCGGCTAAATGTTTCAAAATGTTCATAATCGTTTGGCAGCAAAGTAGTAACTTTGATATCCTGCTCTGAGATTTTAGGTGGTTCTGAAGGCTTTGAATGCAATAAGGCTCTAACTGCTCCGCTTGGCCTTAACAATACAGATGCTAATAGTTGTGCTGGCTTCATTTTATAAAATCAGTAGATTGCAGGCTTGACATCTGGTGTATCGAATTGAGACAATTTTGATTATGATTTTGGTATAAAAATAAAAAAAGATACCTAAACGCTAGGCTATAATTTACTATTAGACCCCTTTTATTATCAACTAAATACTGCTTTGTCAAATCTATAATTCATCTAATAAATTGCAATCTCTTTTTCTGCTTCAATGGATCTGTCTTTAAAAATTCCTCAATTTTATTACAAAAATAATCGCTTACAACAAATAAGAGGTTTTTGTAATACTGTAACTTATGGTAGCTTAGGAAAAGCAGCCAAAATAATGAACTTGAGTCAATCTAGTGTAAGTTTGCAAATTAAAACTCTTGAAAGAGATTTAAATACCACTCTCTTGAAGAGAAGCAAAAAGAATGGTAAAAGATTTGAATTAACCGATGATGGAAAAATTCTTTATGAGATGGGGCTGGAAGTTGTAAACGGCGCGGATGGGTTATGTGATAAATTTCTTCTTAAAAGCAAAAAACATCATAACAATGTTTTAAAAATTGCTGGTCATCATTCTGTGTTTTCAATTTTAATCCCTGACTCTCTCAAGAAATTAAAAAATTCAACTCCTGATCTACGGTTACAACTTTCTTATTTAACAAGGCAAGAAGCTTGTGAAAAGCTAGAACATGGCGAAGCTGACGTTGCAATTTATCCGCTTGAAGATTTAAACTTAATACAGAAAAATTTGCGCTACCAAAAAATCTCCAACTACAAACCAGCCCTAATCA
>CAYPUN010000175.1:0-3347 GCA_964413985.1 uncultured Rickettsia sp.
CAGCAAGTAGATCTACTTTTCGTTCATGTGGTTGCTTTTCACCGCAAAAAACCAGATTTCTTAAATGATTTTGCCAGCTATAAAGGGCAAGAATCTGAACGCAATGTCAATGTCACATTGGTTGCGGGTGCAAAAAAAGAAACAGCTCCTTCTCTCCTTAAACGTGTTGCTAAGCGTGTTGCTAAACGCGTTGCGCAAAAATTTTCAATATCACGCTCCAGCTCTTCGCGTCCTCAAGTTACACCTCATGAAGTTTCTGAAGAACAATTAGAAGATCTGCATCCAACTTTAATTTTTTCGCAAGAAATGCCAACTTGGAATTATCCAGCTTTGGTATTGGATGCGGATGCAAGATTTATCGGATATTGGCCGGAAGATGCTCGCAGCGATAGATATGATTTTATGGATGAAGTTGATGAAGGTAAATTTGGCTATGAGCGAGCTAGAACCAGAGCTGCAAGGCTTTTAGATGATGAAGAAAAAACCGTTGATGATTATAGCAGAGTGCAAGATATAGCGAAAAAATTAGAGACCCATCGTCCTAAAAACACTCTTGAAGCCGCGGTGCAAAAAATGGTTGAAATCAGTCAAGGGATTGACGATTTAACAAGTGGAAAAGGAAAATCGAAAATTGAGACTGGCTATTATAACAAAGGTGAAGAAATCACGCAGCTGCTTGAAGATAATGATAAAATTGATTTTTATAAAAGATCAGCAAAAGAAAAAACATATTTAAGACATAATGAATGCCACATTCGCGCCAAAATACACAATATACAATATGTTGCCTACACTGAAGATCAGGGCCCGATTGTAACTTTTCAGGCACTGATCTTGGTTGACAAAATTAACAAATTAAAAGAAGAAATATTAGAAGAGCATAAAATAGCGGAGCAGAAGGGGCAAGCAGGCGCCAGAGTGCAAGAGTTGATAAAATTTGAAGAAGATAATTATGTAGAATTGCAAAATAAAATAAAGGCAATTGAAGGCAAAATTCTTCTATATCAAGAAAATCTAGAAAGTGAAAAAGCGGAAAGTTTTAATAATTCTGATTTAGATGAAGCGATGCAAAGAAAGGAGGGAAGGTATAAAGGATTTGAGCCAACGCCACAAAATAGAACAATATGGTTAGGAAAAAATATCGATAAATTAAAGCAGGATTTAGAAGATTTACAAAAAATAAAACCAACCAGCAAAGAAATTATTTTAGCAAAACTTCAAACTCCTACAAAATTAAGGGTTTATTCACTAGAAGCTGAAAAGACTTTTTCTAAAGGAGATGTCGAATCTCTAAAGAAAAAAATAATTGAAGTTGTTGATAATGAAGATGGTGATGATGCAAATTTAGATAATCTGACCTACATGGGTTATGGTGAATTTGAAGATAGACATTTTGATGAAACTTTTTTTAAAGCAAAAAAAGAGCGACAAAAAGAAGCGCTATTTCATAATAATTTTAATGCCAGAACAAACTTTGTTGAAGCTTTGATTTCCAAGGGTCGCCTCAATGTAATAAGAAGAATTTTTGAAGACACTTTATCTGAAAATGAGGCCTTGAATGCTATTTGTAAAAATGATTTACTTGCTTTTGCAATTGCTAATAATCAACAAGAAATTTTTAATTATTTCTGGTCGCGTTTAAGTGAAAAACAAGCTTCATTTGCCAAGCTTGAAAGTCGCTTGCTGCAAACTGCTAAAACGGCTATCATGCATAATAACGAAGAAGCTTTATCAAAATTAATAGAGCAATTTAAAGGCCAAATTCAAAGGGATTATTTGGTAAAATTATTAGAAGATGCTTTGCAAAATAATAAAATAAGCATGGCACAAAAATTGATGGAGTCGTTTCCAGAGGACAATTTGAAAGGTTTGATAGACAGAACTGCAAATAATAATATTTTTCATTTGATGGCTAGATTTTGCAAAGAAGATGAGGCGCAAAAAGTAGAAAATTATGAAGATGTTTTGCTAAGGGTTGCGGATAGAATTTTTGGCAATTTGCCCCAAGTCGTTCGCAAAGACTTGATTGCGGCCCCTCACTTTCGAGAAAATTTAAATCCTTTAGAGCTGGCGATTAAAAATGGCAATTTGGTGATGACTAGGTTTTTCTTGACTAGGTTTGAAGCATTTTTGCCGGAGTTTGATCATGATAAAATATTTAATCTAGCTTGTGAAAGCAGAAGCCTAGAGATGGTGGAATTTTTCTTTAAGCAAACTCCTTTTGCGCAAAACAAAGATAGCTATGCTATGAAATTATTAAAATTTGCGGTGGAAAAAAATTGTGAAGAATTAGCTGGTTTTGCGATTAGGGGCAATAATTTGGATTTGTTTGCAGAATATAAAATAAGTGTGAAGTCACAAGAGGAAGAGCTTGGTGTCACTGCATTCAAGCATGCTATTTTAAGAAATAATCCAGAGATGTTGCGATTTTTGTTAAGAACTGCCAAGGAGCAATCGGCTTCTCTTCCATCAGCAAAAATAAAAATTCAGGATTATAAGGAGTTAGAAAATTTTACTAGAGAAGCTCCAAGTTCGATAGTTGCAAAAAGTGATGATGATAAGGAAATCAAAAAAGAAAAATTGGTTCGAGAAAAAATGATAAAAATAATAAAAGCGGAATTGATGAGTAATGAAGGGCGCAGCGTGGTGTACACGCATTCTTAAGTTTAGCTTGCTTTTCACCCAATTATGTATCAAATCACTACAATTACATAGTTTTTCAAAAAAAAGCTTGAAACTAAGATTGCTAAGAATAGTTAGCCATATATGATACCCGCCCATTATAGTCTGATATTTCTTAGGTCTATATAATTGACCAACGCTCTTGTTCTGAAAAACTATTAAAACTTTTCACCACAAAGTAATCATATTTATGCTTAATTTATCTCGTTTTTTTCACGTCGTCAAAAATTCTCTCGCGCAGCTGGCAATTATTGCTTTGATATTGGAGCAATTTATTTTTGTTGCAACGGCTGCAGCGCAAACTTTGCCAATCACTCCTGATGGTTCAACCAACACTCAAGTCACTCACACCGCGTCTGGTGTTGAGCAAATAAATATTGCGGCGCCAAATGCTGCGGGGCTTTCACACAATCGCTTCACAGATTATAATGTCAATGAGCGTGGTCAAGAAATCAACAATTTCTCTGGACTCAATCCTGCCGAAGTTGTTGCAGGAAGCGGCGCCACGGCGGTGACGCAAACGCAAATTGGAGGGCTGGTTGCGGCCAATCCCAATTTGGCAGAAAGTGGCAGTGCGAAGGTTATTTTGAATGAGGTCACTTCAAATAATATTTCGCAACTTTTGGGATATATTGAAATTGCTGGCACGCAGGCGGATTTGATTT
>CAYPUN010000176.1:0-3310 GCA_964413985.1 uncultured Rickettsia sp.
ATTTACTGAAGTTGGATATGTTGGCCGCGATGTAGAATCAATCATCCGCGACTTGATGGAAGTTGCCATCAAAGACATAAAATCACGCATGAAAAAAAACGTCGAGCAAAAAGCGCGCGAACATGCTAAGAAAAAAATTCTCAAAGTTTTGGTTGGTGAAAATGCGCTTGACGAAACTCGCGAAAAATTTGCCACGCAGCTTGAAAGTGGCGAGCTTGACGAACGCGAAATTGAAATTGACGTTCTCGATTCTTCTTCTGCATCAAGCGGCTTCGATTTTCCGGGTGGTCACATTGGCATGATAAACATCACCGAAATGCTTGGCAAAGCCATGGGCAGCGACAAAAAAAAGAAAGCACGCATGACAGTTGCCGATGCTTATAAAACGCTGACTGACGAAGAATCTGCCAAAATGATTGACGAAGACAAAGCGGTGAAAGAAGCCGTGAAATCAGTTGAAAATGACGGCATAGTTTTTCTTGACGAGATCGACAAAATCTGCGCCCGCGAAAATTTAAAAGGCGGCGACGTTTCACGCGAAGGCGTGCAGCGCGACTTGTTGCCGTTGGTTGAAGGCACCACAGTCAGCACCAAATATGGCCTCATCAAAACCGATCACATTTTGTTTATTGCATCTGGCGCATTTCATCTTTCAAAACCATCGGATTTATTGCCTGAGTTGCAAGGCCGCCTCCCAATTCGCGTGCAGCTGCAACCGCTGACAGAAGAAGATTTGCTGCGCATTTTGGTTGAGCCGGAATCAAGTTTAATCAAACAATATAGCGCCTTGATTGCTGTTGAAAAAGTAAAATTAAATTTTGCCGAAACTGGCACAAAACAAATTGCCAAAATTGCCCACAAAATAAACGGCGAAGTTGAGAACATAGGCGCCAGAAGGCTTCACACGCTTCTTGAAAAAATTCTTGAAGAGGTGAGCTTTGGTGCTTCAGAAATGAAATCGGGCAGTGGCGTTGAAATTGATCAAAAATATGTTGATGATCATTTGGGCGATTTGGCGAATAAAAAAACTGATTTGTCGAAGTTTATTTTGTAAAAATATTTTTTAAAAACACAAAACAAGCGCCAAGAATTTTATATCAAAGGCCATGGATAATCAAAACGACCAATCTCAAGCAAAGCGCTCCAAAACTCAAAGTTTTGATGTTGGAGAGTTTCTTCAATCAATTGAAGCCGTACAAACCAGTAGCGGCACAAGTCTTTCGATGCCACGACAAGATGATTTTCTAGGTTTTCCAATTTATACAGAGTTTTTAAGTTTATCAAGAAAGCAAGAATTTGATCCGCAAAAAATTCAAGATTTTTTCGATAAATTTATCACTAATGCGCCAGATAGCCAAACGCAAATTGCAAATTTATTTTTGCTGCAAGCCGCTATTTATGTGGCAACGCACCCCACAAAAGCAGAGCAAGAAAACAGAGTTAGTCAAGAAATAAATCCAAGAGAGAAAAAGATTATCACTCAAGTGATAAAACTGTTTTTTGCAGCCACCGCTCATGCAAAAAAGCTGCGCTATATTGGCAGCGACGAAAAAACGGGGCATAATATTCTAACTTCTTCAATCGCCGAAATTGCTGACAGCGAAGAGGATCTGCAAGAAATTTTTTCTAACGATTTTGAGTTGATTGAACAAGCGCTAAAAGAAAAAAGCGCCTCAGAAAAAACAATGATGCTTGCCGCTGCTGTTGCTAAAAAAACAAAATTGTTGACGGCAATTTTTGCAATTATACAAAAAATTAAAACTGATCCACAAAAAAGATTTGATTTTTTGGAAGAAATTTTAACAACCAGAGATCAGCGCGGATCCATGCCCACCAACGGCGCAGCCGAATCAACCAACTTAGAGGCGATAAAAATAATTTTTGCAGAAATAGAAAAATTTGATCAAAGTTTTAAAGAAAAAAAATTTGCATTATTAGAAAGAATTTTAAAACATCAAGATGATCGTGGTTTTTCTTGTTTAATTGATTTTGCTGCCAAAGATGATGTTGAGGGTATAAATTTATTTTTTAGACAAATCAACAAATTCACTGCGGTTGCAAAGCCAAAGCCGGTTGAATTGGCGGGCGAAATGCTGCTTGCAAAAAATGACAAGGGCTTCAATTGCGTTGTTGAGTCTTGCGCTAGGGGTCATTTTAAAAGCACAGCGGCAATATTGACTGGAATCGGCACTTTACAAGCCAGCCATGAGCAAAAATTATTACTTCTTGATCGAGTGCTGACAGATCAAGACAGCAAAGGCTTCGCGCCACTAATTAGCGCTTGTGCAAACAACAACCTCGAATCAGTTAGAGAAATTGTATCTGCAATAAAATATCTCAACGCAACCGAAGAAAAAAAATTTTCACTGCTATCAAAAACTTTGTGCCAGCAAGAAGATAGTGGCTTTACAGCTTTGATCAGTGCGGCTTCTGCTGAAAATTGTGATAAAATATTTGATATAATATTTGCAGCGATTGATTCTTATCAAGTGCCTGAAGAAAAAAAACTTGCGCTATATAAAGAGGTTATTGGTAAGCAAAATCATAATCATTTTGGCGTTTTGATGAATGCTTGCAAAAATCAAAAATTGCCAACAATAAGAAAAATTATACAAAAAATTTCACTCATCAATGATTTTGATTTATTAAAAAAAGTTTTATTAACAAAAAATAATCTTGGCTTAAATTGCTTAAATGGCATGGCAACAATGAGAGAGGGCTCTAGCGAAATGTTTCCTGGAACATTGAATTTGATAAAAGATTTTCAGCACGCAACAAAAGAACAAAAATTTGAACTACTTTCAGAAGCCTTGCTGGATTCTAGCAATAGCGGCTTTACGATATTGATAAACGTTTGCAGCAACGGCACCGACTTTATGAGAAAATCGCTGTTTTCAACAATCAACAGCTGTTGCGACGATCAGGAACAAAAAGAAGTGTTGGTAGAAAAAATGCTTATGCAAAGAGCAATCAACAAAAGCGGTATAGAAATTTCTGCTTTTTCTACTGCATCCAAAGGTGATTTGTTTGAAAAAATTGTTCAAGAAATCAAATCCGTGTGCAAAGAAAATGCGGGCAAAATATTGTTTAGAGCTATAGACAGTTTTGGATTTGACGACAAAAAGAAAGAGTCGCTAAAAAATGTTGTTGGCAAAGTTTGTAGATCTTCCAAAATTGAGGTTAAATCTTCATCTGGCATAAGTCGTTTGCAACAGCAACAAAGCGAGGATTTTGGCAGGAAAAATAGCTAACTATTCCCAACCAATCACGCTATAACCCTTGCGCGCCAAGCAATTTGAAACATAATTTT
>CAYPUN010000177.1:0-976 GCA_964413985.1 uncultured Rickettsia sp.
GAACTTCTGAAAATTAATACAAGTGACTCGCAATTCTTGCACGAGCAAATACAGGAAAAGATTCAGGAGATACCGTTTTAAATCCATTTTCAACCATCTTTGTTAACGAGATTCTCAATTTTCTTCATCATAACTTTAAGCATTAGGCTAGTTTCACTTTCCGCCACCTCACCTTTCTTAAACTTCATCCCCTTCACGATCTCGCCCTGCCTAAACTCATCAACATAACCGTAGCTCGTAAAAGTGGTTAAAACATTATCATGCCCTATATTTTGGCTATAAGCCTTAAACTCCTCTGGAGTAGCGCAAAACCTAGATGCAAGCATTGTCAGCGTGTTTCTAAAAGTATGCGGCGAGTAATATTTTAAACCAGCATTTTCAAAAGCAAATTTTACAATCTCGTCAATAGTATTAATGCTATGCAGATGGTTTTTTGATAAATGCTCTTTTGTAAACCCACCATTGCCATCATATTTATTTTCAATCGCAGGAAAAAGTGGATCACTTGGCGAAAATAATTTTTCTTCTCGCAAAAAACTTACCCAATCAAAAAAGCATGCTTTAATCTCATCATCAACATTAATAAAATAAGTCGTGATCTGCTTTTTGCGCTTAGTATTTACCTCTCGCGGGTCTTGATCAATAAGGCCCCTGTCAAGATCAACATGCTTCAATTTTAGCGATATTAAAGCACTAACCCTGACTCCCGTAAGGGTTAAGAGAGAGAAAATAGCTTTATTTCTTTTTTCAATTTCATTGCCAAGTGGCATTTTATCCATCGCCAACTTAATTTGCTCTAAACTTGCAAAATCTCGTGGCTTTCCCGCTTTTGCAGCTCTTTTATCATTTTCGGAAAGATTAAAATTTTCAATCATTGGAAAGTTGATTTTTCTATAACCACTCTGCACCGACAACCAAATAAAAAAATCCTTCAAATTGTTAATCGCCGACAACAGCGAAGACTTGCTAATGTTCT
>CAYPUN010000177.1:986-1823 GCA_964413985.1 uncultured Rickettsia sp.
GATTTAGAATTGGCAAACCGCTTTTTAAACTCGCTCGCCTGCTTTGGTGAAAAACTTTTGAAATCTTTAAAGTCAGTAAATTCCTCAAATCTGGCAATGGATTTCTTAACTTGCGTAATGGTTTTATCACTTAAGCCCTTAGCTTCTTTTAGGTGAAAAAAATATTTTCTTTTCACTCTTTCGTTTTCAGAATTAATTTTGATTTTTGTTGCTTGCATTTTGTTGATAAATTGAAGGTTAAAAAAGAACAAATAGAACTATAGCATAGACAACCTATTAGGTGTTAACTTGACAGTTAACAGATAAAACAAAAAATTGCCTAACTTCGCTCAACTTTCCTAAAGAATATTTTCGAGTCATAGAAGCTTCACAGACGACACATTTACTTTTTAGGTGCATAATCTTGTCATTTTCGTTAATTACGATTGCTTGACCTTCTAAAGCCTTTCTAGGCTCTCGACACTTGAAGCAGAACATCTCTTCAAAACAACAATGCTTCTTGCCAGCTTTTTGCTTCGCGATTAAAAAATCTCGCAAATCTTCGCAATGAACCATTATCGGCGTTTTACCATCAATAATTTTCAAGCCATTTTTTAGCCAATATCGCGCCGTTGTTTCGCAAATATTATACAACTCTCGCACTTCGCTAATGCTGTAGGAAGTATTGCTTTCAATCAGTCTGGGATTGAATTTGCGCTTGTAAGATTTTAGCTTTATTTTCTTTGTCATAATTAAAAATTTAAGTTTTTTCTGATTTTATCAAAATCGGTTTCATGCTTTCTGATCCACTCATTAAAAGCATCTATTCTATACAAAATCCGCTTTCCTAACTTGGTT
>CAYPUN010000177.1:1833-3303 GCA_964413985.1 uncultured Rickettsia sp.
TCGCGGTGCGCCCTTTCTCCTAGAGGCATCCGCTCTTAAGGTTGAAATGGTTTTGTTTAGAATTTTTGCAACTTCCTCTTCGGTGTAGTAATCATCTAGTGTATTTGACATTTTGTAAAAGTGTTTAGTTAATAGTTAACAGTAAAAATAAAAAAAATCTAAAAAAATTCCTCTTCCCTTAAAAGACCAAGAACTTTAAGCCTATTTTGCATCGCCTCCCGAGATACTCTAAAAAATTGAGTCATTGCAAATATTAAATCAGCATAATCAACAATATTTGCAAAATCCCTGTGCCACTTTTTCAGCATCAAATCTCTTGGCATCAATAACATTGCAGCAAACATATTGGCTTGCGTTTCTGCATTTTTGGTATTTGGATCAAGCTCATCATGAAAAGCAACCAGACCATCACTCAGCATGATGTCTCCATGCAAAATATAATGACCAATTTCATGCGCAATTGTAAAATTGCACCGCGCCTCATCTATAAATTGACCCGTTTGCGTATTATCTAAAGCATAATCAAGCCAAATGATTTTGTTCTTCATATCCATAGCGCCCAAAACGCCTGACCTCTCCTTTTCTAAATCATGAAAAATCAATCTTAATTTCAATAGATTTTCAGCAATTTTTTCAATTGGCGTCTCTTCGTTAGCATTGTAAAGTTGTAATTTTTGCGCTTGTGCTAATATTTTATCGGCCTCAAGCTTAATAATTTCAGGTTGTAGAAATTTTATTTTACCATTTAACAATCTTCCTCCAAAAATTTTTTAATATCTCTTTTTTTAGCTTTTCTTAAAAAGGCCGCATAAAGCTCTGGCTCAGAAGCAATAATTTCTTGTAAATCAGAAGAAATTTTCCCAGCCATGCCAAGCAAAGCGTCTTCATCAATTTTTAAAATTTTTGCCATTTTTTTAACATTTTCTTCTTTTGGTGGCGCATAATCACCAACTTCCATTTTGCTTATATAGGTTGCGCTAATGCCAACCTTTTCTGCAAACTCTCTCAATCCAAGCTTTAATTTAAACCTAGTATTTCTTACAAAATCACCAAATTCTTTTTGGTTCTTCATTTTCTCATTCATATTCCCGTTTTTTTTGTTGTTGTAAAAAGATGCCTAAAAATATCTTAGATTTTTCACTTAGCCAACAATGCAATCCAGCATTAGAAGGGTAATTCAACTAGCACAAAACTAATTGATTTAAAACAAGTAGTTTTGTGATTAGTTAATCATAAACAAACAAAATCAATTTGTCAACTAACAAGTTAACAATAAACAAACTTATTATCAAAAAGCTATAATGTTAATTGGTTGAAATTTTTTATGGAAAATGAAAACTGATTATATTACGGACACGAGACGGACACAAGATTACAATCTTAAATCTCTAAAACTTACTAACCCTACAGCTGATTGGTGGACTTGGGCGGATTCGAACCGCCGACCTACTGATTAAGAGAACGAATTTA
>CAYPUN010000178.1:0-3283 GCA_964413985.1 uncultured Rickettsia sp.
CAAACGGTTTAGCCTTAATTCTGTAGGGCGGATCGATATAGACAAAATTATAAACAACGCCCTCACTGCGCAAATTTAGTGCATCCGTCCATAATTGTAGCCAAAAAAAACTTTAACTGTCATTTTTTTAAAATGAAATAAACAAAACCATTTACAATTAACTCCCACAAAAATACTCTACTTCACACTAAATTTAACCAAACAAATTTATGAAACTAACTCGCCCTCACAACATCACCAAAATTCTCATCCCATTTTTATTGCTAGCCGCGCAAGCTTGCTATGCCCCAGGATATCACGTCGACAAAATGCAGCTAGGACAAATGCCGCAAAAACAAGATTTAAAATCAATCAAAAGAGGAATTGTTGTCTTTAAAGGCGCAAGCTGCAGCAGCGAAAATAATGGAAGTCAAACCGGATTAAATTTTTTCAGTCGCTTCCAAAATCTCTTCGCTCAATGCAATTCTTATGTCTTTAGAAGTGAAAAAAATCGCAACTATTACATAAAACAATTTAACGATTCAGCTGGCATAAAATCTTCTTACGCCGAACCAATTTATTCTTACTACACCGTGCCCGAAGGCAAATATTATTATTCATTTTCTAAAGCCGGCAGCGACACCGATATAAAATCTGCATTTTACTTCGAAGTTAAAGAAGGCCACGCAATCTACGCTGGCGATTTTGCATATGACAAATCGAAAAAAATGTTTAAAGTCATAAATAACTATGAAAATGTGAAGGCAATCTTGCAAGATCAACTGCCGGTTCCGCTAGAAAAATCGCTAGCTCAAGGCACAAAAGTTATCAACAATTAATCTCTCACTTAATTTATGAAATTTATTCAAAAAACTTTTTTATTTTGCGCAATCTTCTCACTTGCAGCTTGTCATAATTTTTATGGCAATGAAAAAATTAACAACAGCTCAAATCTTAAAAAAATTAGTGAAAATCCTTCAAAGGCAAATTTGCAAAATATTTTGGGAAAGCCTAACAGAATTCACAAAAATCAAGGCTCTGCCAATGAAATTTATGAATATGAATATCACGAAGCGTTTAGATCAAATATATATTACGTTCCACTAGTTTCGCTTTTTTATTACGCCTTCTCACAAAACCCATTTTCATTCACCAAAACAGTAAAGGCCAACGTTGATCATAAATATTTATTTGCCGAAATTGACCCACAAGGAAAAATAGTCAATCAAAATTTCTTTGAAGAAAACTCGCCTGCAAGATTTTATCAAATGTCATGCTCAAATCAAGGCAATAGTCAGGTCTGCAGCGACGATAGAGTGACATCCAAGACCTTTGCTTACGAAAAATAGTCATTTTAGTTGCAAAATTCGTTTATATCCTATAGAATGCTCGCCAACCTTGCTTCGGCAAGGTTTAAAACCGTTTTTAAAAACCACTCACTAGTTTTTAAAACCACTTTCAAAAAACCTTAAATAATCAAATTTATGTTTAAAAAAACTATTTATTCACTTGCAATTGCTGCCTTACTAGCAACTCAAGCCTGCTCAACCGTATTCAACGGCGGCTCTCAATCATTGGTTGCAAATAGCGCTGAAGGTGAGGAAAATATTGCTATTACAGTCACAACACCAAATGGCTCGTACAAAAGCAAACTTCCAACCACAATCGTAACCTCTCCTTCAAGCTTTAACGAAACACAAATTGCTGTTTCGGACAATTGCTATGAAGAAACTACTATGACAGTTGGAAAAAGCGTCACTCCTTCTTTCTGGGCAAACTTCCTATGGGGCCTTGCATTTCCAATTGCAATGGGTGTCGACTATATAGACGGCCATATGTGGAAAATGGATCAACAAGTTCTTGTTCCTGTAAACAAGCTTGATGACAAGAGGTGCAATAAAAAATAGCTAGAAATCGCAAAGCGAATATTTATTTATTCGCTTTGCGGTAAACATCATCACCCACAACCCCTCTCAAAACCACCACCATCCCCAAATTCACCACCCCAACCCCAAAAAACACCCACAACAACCCAAGCCCCATCTTAAACAAAACCAGCAACCCCAAACTCGACCCCACCATAAAAACAGCATTCATAAAATTGTTCGCCGCAACAATCCGCGACAAATATTTCTTCTCGCAGTGATATTGCATAATTGCATAAAGTGGCACAATATAAATGCCTGCAAACACAGCAATCATCAGCAATCCAAGCACAATAAACCAACTTTGAATATTTGCAAAAAGAAATTCCTGCAAACCAATTAAATTCTCTGGCAGAGCTGGCGAATTATAAAAATAACTCGCGCCGCAAAAAATTATTATGCCAATGCTAATTCCCATCAAGCCAAGCGGCACAAGGCGCCCATCAATCTTCCCCTTCAACAATTTATTACACAAAACTGACCCAACAGCAATGCCAATCGAAAAAATCGCAAGAAAAAAAGTTACGATATATTCATTGCCATTGATAATATTTTTTGTATAAATCGGAAATTGCGACAAGAAGCTGGCACCAATAAACCAGAACCACGAGATGCCGATAATTGCCAGCCAAACAATCTTTTTTTCTCTGGCATAATTAATAATTTTCAAGCTTTGCGCCGCAATGTTAAAACTTATTTTAAGCCGCGGATCAGATGCTGGTGAGCGCAAAATAAAACAGCTTCCAAGCCAGCCAATCACAGCAAACAAAACCACCGCCACAGAAATTGTCACAAGCCCGTCTGTCAAGCGAATCACAATTCCTCCAACAATTGTTCCAAGCAAAATGGCAAGAAAAGTTCCGCCTTCAATCATGGCATTGCCGCCAACCAATTCGTCACTTTTCAAATGCTGCGGAAGCAGGCTATATTTGAGCGGACCAAAAAAAGCCGAATGCGCGCCCATCAAAAAAATCAACGCCAAAAGCAAATTAATATTTTCAAAATAGAAACCGACAAACGACAGGCTCATAATCAAAATTTCGGCAATTTTTATAATTTGCACCAGCTTCGATTTTTCATATTTATCAGCAAGCTGCCCCGCCAAAGCCGAGAAAAGAAAGAACGGCAAAATAAACAAACCCGACGCAATTGTAACCATAATCTGCGCGCTCATACCAAGCTTTTGCGCAATGTCATAAGTGAACCAAATCAAAAATGCATTCTTAAAAACATTGTCGTTGAAAGCGCCAAAAAATTGCGCGACAAAAAGCGGGAGAAATCTTTTTGTTTTAAGTAAATGAATTTGGTTTTTCATAAATTTGTCAGATTAAACCACCACACAAAACCGAAAAAAACTCTCGCCATATCTGCGCAAATCA
>CAYPUN010000179.1:0-3258 GCA_964413985.1 uncultured Rickettsia sp.
ACGGCCAAAACCAACAATAATATTTTTGGCATAATTTTTGTGAATCTCAAAAAAATCATTTTCATCGAGAATTTTTTCCACCAATTCCTTCATGTCATAAGGTTGAGTGGTATTGTCTGGAACCAGTGTATTCAAGGCGATATCAACGCGATCAGCATTGTCATCGCTTGGAATTTTTGGCGATTCAGATTTGTTTGATGATGGCAAAAAGTTGATCAAACGACGAGTTTGCAGCAATGCTTCAATGTCGCTGCTAAATGACAAATGTGCCACGCCGCTTTTGTGCGCGTGCACTGAGGCGCCGCCCAAATCTTCTTGTGTAACGTTTTCATGCGTTACTGTTTTTACAACATCTGGCCCAGTTACAAACATGTAGGACGAATTTTCAACCATGATGGTAAAATCGGTCAAAGCTGGCGAATATACAGCGCCACCAGCGCAGGGTCCCATGATTAGAGAAATTTGTGGCACCACACCACTTGCATCAACGTTGCGTTGAAAAATTTCGCCATAGCCACCAAGAGAATCAACGCCCTCTTGAATCCGGGCTCCGCCTGAGTCGTTGATGCCAACAACTGGCGCGCCAGTTTGCATAGCTTTATCCAAAACTTGGCAAATTTTCTTCGCATGAGCCTCGCCAAGCGAGCCGCCCATCACTGTAAAATCTTGGCTATAAACAAAAACCAAACGGCCGTTGATTGTGCCCTGACCAGTGATAACGCCGTCTCCGGGATGTTTTTTGTCATCCATGTCAAAATCGGTGCAGCGATGTTCAACATACAGACCATATTCTTCAAACGAATCGGGATCAAGCAGCACCTCAATTCGTTCGCGCGCAGTTAGCTTGCCTTTTGAGTGTTGCAGATCAATCTTTTTTTGACCACCGCCCATTCTAGCTTCTTCCCTTTTGGTTGTAAGCTTAACAATATTTGGAGAACGCATTTTGATTATGTTTATTTAATTTTAGCAATTATTGATTCGCCGCCAATCATGGTTTGGCCAATTAAAACGTTGATTTTTACATCTTCTGGCAGATAAATATCAGCGCGGCTGCCAAAGCGGATGATGCCATATCTGTCGCCCGTTTTCACGTTTTGACCTTCTTTCAAGTCAGAAACGATGCGGCGCGCAACCAAGCCAGCAACTTGTGCGAAGGCAATTTCTTTGCCATCAGCAGTTTGCACAATTGCGATATTTCTTTCATTTTCGTGACTTGCTTCGTCCAAATTGGCGCTGAAAAATTTGCCTGGTGTATAAACCACTTTCGTGATTTTTCCGGCAATTGGCGCGCGATTCACATGCACGTTAAACACGTTTAAGAAGATGCTGATTTTGTTGACTCTTTTGTTCCAGCCAAGTTCTGCTGGAGCGTCAACACCATATTCGACGCGGGTTACAACGCCATCAGCTGGGCTGACAAGAACATTCTCTTCAACTGGAATGATACGCTCAGGATCGCGAAAAAAGAAAATGCACCACAAAGTCAAAACCAAACCAACCAAGCCAATCACATCGCTCAAAAGCGCCAGCAATATGGTTGCAAGACCAAAGATCAAAATAAATTTATAGCCTTCTTTGTGAATTGGAAAAGAAACCATTTTGATTAAATCGATAAAATTATTCATAAATTATTTTTTAATTTTTATATTGAATTTGTCAGTTATAAATGACAATCGCCTTTTTTATCAAAAGCCTTTTGACCCTTATAAATCAAGGGTCTTGAGCCTATTCTTCATTTGCTTTTTGCCACAATTTATCCATTTCTTTTATGGCAGTTTTTTTCTTTTCAGTTGTAGGTTTTGCGATGATAAAATCGATAACTTTATCTTCAATAATTGTGCCGCGAAGCTGTTGCACTGCGCCACGATTTTTTTGATAATAATCTAAAACTGCTTTTTCTTGGTTTGGAAATCTTGCCAAAATTTTGCCAAGTTCTTTGTTGATATCTTCGTTTGTAGCCTCGATTTTGTTGATGTTAGCAAGCTCGCTCAAAATGATGCCGCAACGAAGCATGCGTTTAGCAATTTCTTCTTTTTCTTCTTTGGCCTTGGCTTTTTCTTTGTCGTTTTTGAATTTTTCTGGATTGGTTTTAAGTTCTTCTTCAACCTCTCTCCACAAGCCGTTGAGTTGTTCTTCAACAAGGCCTGCAGGCAATTCAAAATCGTGTTTTTTGTTCAAGAAATCGAACAATTCTTTTTTGAAAAGATTGCGCGCAATATCGTCATAATTGTCTTGAAGCTGCTTTTTGATTGCTTCTTCAAACTTTTCTTTATTTTCTAAACCGAAAGAATTTTTGAGGAATTCGTCAGTCAATTCTGGCATTGTGGCGCTCAAAACTTCGTTGATTTTAACTTCGAATTCTGCCGCTTTGCCAGCAAATTCAGCTGAGTGATATTCTTTTGGAAATTTTACTTTCACTTTCACTTCGTCGCCGGCTCTTTTGTGGGCAAGCTGTTCTTCAAAATCGTCGATGAAGCTTTTGCTGCCAAGCTCTAGCTGGTGGCCTTTTGCAGCGCCGCCATCAAATTCTTTTTTGTCAATGCGACCAACATAATCGATGTTGACAGCGTCTCCAAGCTTTGCTTTGTAAGACGCGTCTTGTTTGTTCCAAGTGCGAAAATGTTTTAGCAATTTTGTAATTCCTTCAGAAACATCGGCGGCTGTAATGTCGGCGTCTCTTTTTGTAACTTTGATTTTTTCCAAATTGATTTCTGGAACTTCTGGAAAAATTTCAAAAGTGACAAGGCATTCCAAGTCTTTTCCAGCTTCAAAAGATTTCAAATCAACTTTTGGCTGCAAAGCAATTTTCAAATTGTTGTCTTTGATAATTTTGTTAACCTGCTCTGAAACCAGTTTATCAGACTCGTCAGCCATGATTGATTGGCCATATTTTTGCTTGATAACTTCGTGAGGAACTTGTCCTTTTCTGAAACCTTTTAGGTTTAGAGTTTTGCGAACTTCATCAACAGAATTGTTGATGCGAGCAGTGATCAACTCATGTGGAACAATAATTTGATAATCTTTTTTAAGTTTTTTATCGAAAACTGCTTTAACTTTTACTTCCATATTTAATATTTAAAAAAATTGATATGGGGGAATTCTATAGAGTTTGATTTAATTTAGCAGCAAGAATTTGGGGATTTTTTTACAAATTTTTTGTGGGGGATTATCATATTTTAAAAAATTGCGGTGGCTTATTGGGGTGGCCCCTACGGCAATCTTTTTTTAAACCTCGTCGGTTTAAAAAAAAGCTAAGCG
>CAYPUN010000180.1:0-3235 GCA_964413985.1 uncultured Rickettsia sp.
GCACCAACGCCGAAACCCCACTAGACTGCCAAACTGCTCGTGACTTTGGTGCAGAAGGTATTGGCCTTTGCAGAACCGAGCATATGTTTTTTAGTGAAGACCGCATCATCTCTGTGCGCGAAATGATTTTGGCCGAAGATCTTGAAGGTCGCAAAAAAGCGCTGGCAAAATTGTTGCCAATGCAAAGAAAAGATTTTGTTGAGATCTTCAAAATTATGGCTGGATTGCCTGTCACCATTCGCTTGCTTGATCCTCCACTTCACGAATTCTTGCCACACAAAGACAGCGAAATTGCCGAAGTGGCGCGTGTTATTGGCGTTGAAGTTGAATATGTAAAACAAAGAACGCATCAATTGCAAGAGCAAAATCCAATGTTGGGCCACCGTGGCTGTAGGCTTGGAATCTCTTACCCAGAAATTTATGAAATGCAAGCGCGCGCAATTTTTGAAGCGGCTTCAATTGTAAAAAAAGAAACTGGCAAAGATGTTTTGCTTGAAATTATGATTCCTTTGGTGATGACCAAAAAAGAGCTTGAGATCTTGAAAACACTCATCATTGCAACTGAAAAAGCGGTTGAAAAAGAGCAATCAACAAAATTGCAATATATGATTGGAACCATGATAGAGCTGCCTCGCGCCGCTTTGATGGCCGATGATATTGCCAAAGAAGCCGAGTTTTTCAGCTTTGGCACCAACGATTTGACGCAGACGACTCTAGGCTTGTCGCGTGACGATTCGGGCAGTTTCTTGGGTCATTATCAAAAAGCTGGCATCATTGAAAAAGATCCGTTTGCCGAGTTAGACCAAGAGGGAGTAGGGCAGTTGATTAAAATTGCGGTTGAAAAAGGCAAGGCAACGCGCTCAAATATTAAGCTTGGAATTTGCGGCGAACATGGTGGCAATCCAAAATCGATTTATTTCTGCCACAAGGTTGGGTTGGATTATGTTTCTTGCAGCCCATATCGCGTGCCAATTGCAAGATTGGCGGCAGCTCGCGCGGCGTTATAATATCGAATTATCATAATTAAAAATTTATAGGGCGATTTATATTGCAGTGCCCCTACGGCAATCTTTTTTTAAACCTCGTCGGTTTAAAAAAAGCTAAGCGGGGCAATGCAATATAAATCGCCCTATAAATTTTTAATTATGATAATCGGTTTATTTTTTTTTGGTTTTTTTACTTTTACTACTTCCTCATTTGATTCGCCGTAATAATACTATCGCGAATTTGCTGCGACAAATCTCCAACCACGCTAGGGCTGTGTGGAACCAATATCGTATTTGTTGAAGAGGCTGCCGCAACATCTTTCAAAGTGTCAAAATATTGCGTTGTCAAAACCAAATTCAACACATCTTGTTCAGTGATTCCGGGAACGGCTTCTTTAAAATTGGTTACAGATTCTTGCAAGCCGCGAATGATGGCCTTTCTTTGATCAGCCAAGCCTTGACCTTGCAGCGCCTTGCTTTGCGCTTCGCCTTCGGCAATCTTCACTTTCAAAATTCGGTCGGCTTCGCCTTTTTCTGATGCGGCAACGCGCATTCTTTGGGCGGCGTTAATTTCGTTCATGGCTTCTTTCACTTTTGAATCGGGATCAATGTCGGTGACCAAAGCTTTCACGATGCCATAGCCAAAATCGCTCATCATTTCGGTTAATTCGTTTTTCACCGCATCAGCAATTTCGTCTTTCTTTTCAAAAACGTCATCAAGTTTGATTTTTGGAACGCGCGCCCGCACCACGTCAAACACAAAAGATGTGATCTGTTTGGTTGGGTTTTCCAATTTATAAAATGCTTCATAAATTTTAGACGGATCAACAAAAAACTGCACCGAAACAGTTGTGTGCAAAAACACGTTATCCAAAGTTTTAGTTTCAACTTTAACATCAAGCTGATCAACCCGCAAATTCACTCGTCCGGCAACGTTTTCGATAAAGGGAATTATGAAGTTTAAGCCCGGATTTGCAACGCGCACAAATTTACCAAAGCGTTGGATGATTGCGGCAGATTGTTGTTTGACGGTGGTGGCTGAGATTAGTGTTAGTGCGATTATAAGACCGAGTAAGAGAATCATATTATTTTTTTTTAAGTTAAATTTTTGCAAATAAAGGTAGCGCCAATGTGGCAAATGGCGCTAGAAATTAGTCACGGGTGTTTACAGTTCTGGTGTTTACTGGAGTGCCTCCAAGATCGACTCCTTTTGGACGTACTAATCCCGGTCTTTTGCCTTGTCCTCCAGTGTCTTTTTCTTTACGAGGAGTTGTTGGGGCAGGATTGGCTGCTGCAGCTGCAGGTTGTGTAGCACTGTCCTCTGGCACGTCAAGCAAAGAAGAAGTTCTTGATAAAGTTGGTAAAGGTCTTCCTCTTGGTTGCTGTGAATTGCTTCTTTTTCTTACCGGCGCGCCACTACTTTTGGTTGAGATTTCTTCTTTTACTATATCCGCACTTTTAGTTGAGATTTCTTCTTTTACTATATCCGCCGCCTCAGCAACACTTGCTGAAGAATCATAATCTGTACCTTTTGCTGGAGATGCTGCGCCAGATGCTGGTCTGCTGTGGGCGGGTGATGAGGCTTGACTAGAATCAGTAGAATTAGCCATTGGTATGGTTTCTATTTTATCTTGTGCATAAAAAAATTTCATAACAGTTTGATTTTTCATGCCCTTGTCTCTGCCAGAGCCAACTTGAGAACGAAATTCATATGTTCCAAGTTCAGGGATAAGCCTTGTCATGTTTATTAAAATATTTTGATGAGCTTCTTCTTCTTTCGTTAAAACTCCTTTCTTAACTAAATTAAAAACAAGCGTTGCTGCACAAACATTTGTCTCACGAATTTTATCTGCACTTTTGCTTTCTGGCTTAAAAACTTCTCTAACTATTTCTGGAAGGCATTGCAACTTTTCTGGGGTGTCTAGGGAAGAAAGCGTCTCATCCCAATTCTCTATTAATTGCAACGCTTTAAAATTATCTGTAAAATTATTTTTAAATTTTAGGCGTAAGTTATGAGCGGTTTGTTTAGCAAATGCGAGCATTTCTTCTCTTGTCATAAAAAGTTTTTTAATTGGATTAAGAAAAACAGCAAATTCGACACTCCTTTTATAAAAATAAGAGTCAAGACAAAAATATTCTTTTTTTACAAAAAATCGCATCGATCTTGTTGCAAATATATATCTTTATGTAATAAGATCGCTTTTTATTTAATAACTTTCTTCAAGGAGTTTTATGGATTACTTACAAAG
>CAYPUN010000181.1:0-2744 GCA_964413985.1 uncultured Rickettsia sp.
AAATTGTTGAGCCTGTTCCCGTTCAATTGGTTGCAAATGTTGATTCGACCTCATATCGATAAAAATTTGCGCAACTTCAAGAGGTCTTTTTTCGCACAAAAAATCCATTGTTTCTGAAGAATATTCATTATTTCCTGAAAAATCAAAGCACTGTTCATAAATTGCAGAAACAACAACATCTTGAGAAATAGACGCTCCATTTTTAAGCAAAAACTCAGCAGCATCCAAATCGCCATTGCGCATAAAATAATCAAAAGGCCGGTCATCACACTTCTCATATTTGTGATCAAACCTTACCCCACCCTGCGCCAAAGCCCTAAAACATTGCATCACGCGATAGTACGGATATTTTTTAGTCGCTTCTTGCGCCAAAAATTGCAAAACGTCGAGATTTCCTAAAGATCTATATTTTGTATAAATTGCATTCTCATTTTTTTGCTTGGCAAGAGCGTCCACGATTTTTTGCGCTTCAAAAACTGGAGCATTTAGAGCGCGAAGAATAACTTGGTCAATTCTTGAAATTGGCACAGCTTGCGGATGCACCATGTGAGCAGGAGCGACAGATGAAGTCGCCTCCTCGTCAATCTCTTTATGGCTATTTGCAATACGAGTACAAATATTCATAGAGCTCTCAATCCTCTCATATTTATAAACATCGCCTTGCGCTTCTTTTGAAGTTTTAAACTTCTCTTTCGCCGCCTTTAATCTATCCTCAGCAAGCTCTCTGGGTGATTTATCTTTTTTGTACTTCTTATCAATAAAGTTTGTTAGCAAATATTTTTGCGCAATAATTTCATTTTTTACCCCGGCCATCAGCGCAAAACACCTAGAAAGACTTGTTATCAAATCTGAAACCATTTTATCTTTGCCAAGCAAAACCGCAAGATATAAAGGGGTCATTCCAGCATCATTCTCTGTCACACAATCTTCATACTCAGCTTTTTGCAAACATGCCTCAAGAGCCTCAGAATTGCCAGAAGCTATCGCTGTAAATATTGGGGTATTGCCCCCACCTTTATGCCGCAACAAATCCACTCCGCAATCGCTCTCCAAAATTTCCCGCACAAACTTATTGTCCAGTTTTTTTACAGCATCATTGAAAACTTGGCGAATTGCGTTAATTACAACATTACCTTTATCTTCGTCAATGCATCTTTTTAATTTTGATAAATCTTGCCTCACAACAAGATTGACTAGTTCAAAATCAGGAGCGACACCGACAGTATATTTGTGAACAATATCCACAAAACCTTCATCAGAAAATATAAAATTATTTTGCACAAAAGCTTTGAGAGCTTCTCCAACATCGCCATCAATACATTGCGCAACAAGCGACATTTTTTGCGTCTCGAGTTTGAAATTTGGCAATTCTGGATAAATTTTCAAAACAGATTTAACAATCGCTGCGCTATCTTCTTCGATGGCTTTCCCTAAAATTATAGCAGCATAGACAAGCTGCTGACCATCTTTCTTACCAGCCTCACCATCAAACAAAAGATCACGATTTCTTACTAAAAAATCAGCGCTTTTTTTATCTTTTGCCGACAAGCATTCATTTAATAAAGCAAGGCCGCAATCATTTAATCTTGAATTTCCTGAAGCCCCTTCTGAATCCTTGATAGATTGCGCTCTGTCTAAAACATCACCTGACAGCAAAGGATCTTCGAGATTAATGTTGAAACCATTTATATCATCTGGAATTTCAAACTTTTTTTTATCCACAACTTCCCACCCGAATAATCTGACCAAAAGATCGTATAGCTTGTGATCTTCGTCCACCCTATAGCCATCTGGCAGCTTTGTAACGCCATAAATATTCAAAAGATTTACCAAAATCTCATCTTTCGCTTCAATTGCAAATTGCATCGCGCCAACGCCGTCTTTTGCAACGGAATTCAACTCGCCAATTGCTTTTTCTTTTTCAGCGCTTTTCAAACACTCCTCAATTGCACTATGGCACGAATCTGATTTTTCTTTTGCAGCAAAAACAATGCGCATAAAAGCTTCTTGCAGAGATTCTTCTGGCACCGACATTTTGCTATCCAATTTATCAAAAGCCTTGCTTTTCAAGGCCTCAACTGGCACAACTTCAATCTCTTCTTCAACTTCTGCAGCCGCAACATTGGTCGCTCCAAGTCTTGAGGCAAGTGCTGCAAATTTTTGCGCCACAACACTTTGAAATGCCTGTAATTGCTGCAACAAATCTTCTCGCCTTTGATCTAGGGTGAGCGTCATATTTTTGGTTTCACCAACCTTTGCAGCTTCCACTTGCGCCATCTCAGAAATTTTGAGCATAGCATCTTGATAAGCCTTGTCCACAGCCTCTCTTTGCGCGATCATTTGCTGCAATTCTCTTTCCCTCTTCGCATCTTCAGCCGCTTTTTTCAACCTTGCGCGCTCTGCGATAATGTCAGACATTTTTTCAACTAGTGGGGAAATTTTTTCTGCAAATGTTTCTGCAGATTTAGATTCTGTGCCCGTCATGCTAATCAAAAAACTTCCACCACCCTTGATAACCTCATCTCGAGCCAAATATTTGCCGCGCTCAACAGATTCACCATCAATTGAAACAAAATGATCTTTCTTGCCGTCAAGCTCGCAAACGGCAATAATTTTTTGAGCCTTAAGATCGCGAACCACAACATCTCCAAACTTGCGAAAATTGCCTATTTTCGCATATTCTCCTTCAAACTCAAATTCAAAATCTCCAACTATAACTTTTTTTAAGCGATCCTTCTCGTCTG
>CAYPUN010000181.1:2754-3204 GCA_964413985.1 uncultured Rickettsia sp.
AAAAATTCTCTTTGGGGCTGCAACTCATCTTCGCTTGCCTCGCTTTGATCCTTTTGCTCTCCAGAAAAAAATCTTTTTTCTAGCTCCAAATCCAACCTTTCGCCCTCAAGAGCAGAATAATAATATGCAACAATTTCAAATAAAGAAGAAGAGCTGATATCGCTAATATTGGGAATCGCCAACTCTTGTGACTTCGCTGATTCTTCGCGCTTTTTAGGCTTATAATAGTTATTTACCTTTATCAAAAAATCTCGCGCTTTCTCTTTGTCAAGCAGTCCCAAATTTTTGAAATGCGTGCCCATCGTGACAAGATCCCCAATTTCATCTTCCGAAAAAATACGCCGCGACAAAGATTTTGAAAAAATTTCAGACATTGCTTTGGCGCCAGTTTGCAAATGCTGCGCACCAAACCCTATTTGCGACATTGCAACAAAAAGATCTTTTGCGCTA
>CAYPUN010000182.1:0-3195 GCA_964413985.1 uncultured Rickettsia sp.
TGAAAGAATGGTTAATTTATACAGATCTTTAGAAATCTATGAATTAATTGCGGATTATAGCCCGGCAAATGATGAGGTGCGAGGAATTTTTGAAGTTGTAAAACAAGATATTTCAAGAATTTTTCCTAAAATATTTGCGCAATTTGAAAGTGATGCAAGTCGAGCCAAAAAGCCTTGTGATCTTAAATTATTTAAAGAAAAAATATTTCCAACTCTAGATAGATATCATGCGCATAACGCAATAGCCAGTAGGGCGCTTTCTTGTTATTATAGGCAAAGAGGAAACTCGCAAAAGCATTTGAATTTTTTAATCGCAGCTTCAAATTTAGAGAGTTGCGAGGCCAATTTGGAATTGTTTTTGCAATATGATTCTTGCGCTGCTCAAGCAAAAATAGATGGTTTAGAGCTTTTGCCAAAATTAACATATTTGCTGCGAGCTGTTGATTTTGGCAGTGCAAAGGCGCAGTTGATATTTGCTAAATTATTACAAAATGGCGATCCAAAATTAGAAATTGCGCAAAATGATGCGCGATGTTTTTATTTTTTAGGGCTTGCAGCTAAAAATCAAAATAGCGAAGCGAAATATTTATTGGCGCAAGAAGAGGCAAAAAGGGGTAATGTTGCGTCTTATAAAAAATGGCTAGAAGAGGCTAGAGAGGCTGGAGTTGAAGAGGTGATTGTGGAGTTTGAAACTAATTTTTTGCAGCAAGATGATTCGGCTAGAAAGCTTGCCAGTATTGAGGTTGACAAAAAAACATCGGCGGCAGATTTTAAATTTATTGAGATGTTTGCAAAAGTTAGTGATAAGGCAAAATTAAAATTAGCGCGTTGCTATCAAGGTGGTTTTGGTTGTAAAAGAAATGATCGTAAGGCAGAAAAAATTTTAAAAAAACTTCCAAAAGAATTAACCGAGACTGTTGTCAAAGAAAAAGAGGTTGTTGTTGCTGCAAGTGCCGATGCTGCGCCCCCTGTTGTGGCAAGCTTGGAGACGATTGATCAAGTTTTTGAAAAATTAATTTCAAAAATAAAGCAAAGTGGTTTTAGTGATGAATTGCAATCGCAATTAAAAGAAATAATTGATGGCGAGGGTGATTATATTTCGCAATATCGCGCACAAACAATAAAAGATTTGCGTCCAATTTTGAAAAATCTTGAAGCGCAATATTGCTATAAATTTTTTCAATATTTGCAGAAACAAACTTTTGTAGAAGAGGCTTTATATTATTTGCGAATCGCTGCGGACAAAGATCTGGCAAGCGCTCAAAGGCAAATGGCCGATTCCAGTAAAAAAGATGATGAGAAGTTAAAATATTTGTTGGCGCTGGCAAAAAATCCGCAAAATTTGCGCGAAAATGATTTTCAAGAAATTGTTAGAATTGCAAAAAATGATGAGCGAGAATTTTTGGCAATATTTGTTTTAATCGGAAGTCTTGAAGATAAAATTTCTTGCGCAGATAAAATTTCTTTTGCACAAAAAGTTGCATCTCATATAGATCTGACAAGCTCTCAGGCAAAAGGAAAAAAAGGCAAAGCTGCAGAAGATGCGGCGAAAAAAATAGCTCCACTAAAAAAAGAATTGCAAGAATTAAAAGAAAAAATAGCTAAAGAAGAAAAAGAAGAGCAAGAAAAATTACAAACAGAAAAATGGCGCAAAGCCTATCAAATGGAAGATCCGCAACCTTTGCAAAGAACTGTAGAATCAATAAAAACTTTTTTAGCGCAAAATTTATTTGCAAAATCAGCAGATCAAAAAACGGTTAAAAAAATAATTTTTAAAGGCAGTGCGCTTTATTTGCATTATCTGCAAGTGCCCGAAAGCAAAGGCGCCAAGCCTAATGATATTGACTTAGAAATAATTTCAGATGGTTTGCTTGGAAACGAGGATGATGAAGCAATCGGGCAAAAAATTTGTAAGTTATTTTCAATTAAAGAAGATGATCTGGTGGGCGATGTAAAAGTGTGGCGAGGCCATCCACGCGCTCATCAAGAGCAAATACAAACTTTTGAATTTGTTATAAAAAAAGAAGTTGCAAATACTGAATTTGATTTAAATGTTGTTATCCGCGATGTAAAATTTCCAAATCCAGAAAAAGAAGATTGGGTTGCAAGTTTTGATGGTTTGCGCATGAATTTGTACGAAGAAGAGGCCTTGGCGCTCAAGGATCAATCGCAAATATCTGTGTGCGAAGATTTGCAAAGTATAGGAGTTGATAGATGTATAAAAGAGCGCTTTGCAAATCGAGATGGAAATTTTAATGTTAAAAAGTTAAATGAATATGAAAGGCGTTTTGGTGTTGAGGTTAAAGCTTTGGCAAGGGTTGGCGATGTGGTTGCTGGTGTGGCCGCTGCAGCCTCTGCCTCTCGCCTCTCGCCACCGCCTTTAGTCAATTTTCATGGCGGAGTCAGTTTTTAAATAACTTGCAAATAAAAAAAACTCTTGATCAAGAAGTTGCTTTGCGGCTATAATTTGTGAAAAATAAATTTAGCCATGTCAAAAATAATCGAAATTCTTGCACAAAAAATCGCCGCAAACTCAAATTTGGTTGCTGATTTTTTTGCACAAAAATTCACCAAAATTCCCGCCAATTTTTATAATTCTGTCGATCTGCGTCACGCCGATTTCAAAATTGCGCCAATAGACACCAACTGCTTCCCCGCGGGTTTCAACAATCTTGGCGAAGAATCAAAAAACATCGCCAAAAAAAATGTCACCGATTTTTTTGCACAAAATTTTGCCCAAGCAAAAAACATTTTAATCATCCCCGAAAATCACACGCGCAATATGCGCTATTTAGAAAATATTTTGGTGTTGCAAGAAATTTTGCAATCAAGCGGAAGGCTTGTGGTTCTTGGCTCGCTGATTGAAGATCTAAAAGAAAAAATGATTATTGATTTAGAAAGTGGCAAAAAAGTTGAGCTAAATCCGGTGCAAAAAAATGGCGATCAGCTTTCAATTGGCGGCGATTTGCACTTTGATGTCGTTATCCTAAACAACGATTTAACTGGCGGAATTCCTGAAGCTTTGCAAAACATAAAAACCCCAATTTTGCCTTCAACAAACCTTGGCTGGTATAGGCGCACCAAATCTAACCATTTTACAATTTACAACAATTTGGCCACCGAATTTGCAACTTTGCTCAACATCGATCCATGGCTGATTTCGTCAATGCACCGCTCGTGCCACGATGTCAATTT
>CAYPUN010000183.1:0-3145 GCA_964413985.1 uncultured Rickettsia sp.
GCGGCGTGTCAGTTGGTTTTGACTGCAAAAAATGCGCCGACTTCATCGTGGGAGCAAGCGCCAGCTATGCGCAATCAAGCGTCAGACACAAAGGCAGCGCCAAAAATCTTAACATCGACAGCTATCAAGTGAGTGTTTATACTGGCCACAGCACCAAATCATATTTCTTAAACACTTCGCTTGGATTGGCGCTAAACAACTATAACTCAACTCGCCAAATTGCAATTGCCGGAACATCTGCCAAAGCTGCCTACAGCGGCAACAGCTACACCGCCCGCGTTGAACTTGGCTCAAATTATAAATTTGAAAATGAAACAATTTTAACACCAAGCGTCACCCTCACCGCTGCTCGCAACACTTATGACAGCTATAACGAATCGGGCGCTGGAACCCTGAATTTGCACGTCAAAAATGACAGCAGCAACTTCTTTGAAGGTCGAGTTGGCGCAGAACTAAGCCGTTTATTTCTCACCAAAAATGACAGCAAAGTCCGCCCACAATTTTCGCTTTCTTATGGCTATGATTTTATCGGCGACGAACAAAGAACCAACAGCAACTTCATCGGACAAACCACCAGCTTCACATCTGAAGGCGCAAAAGTTGCACAAGGCAGCCTAAAAATCGGCACCGGCGTGGCGCTTTATACAAAAGACGATATTACGCTGGGCGTCAATTATAGTTTTGAGCACAGAGAATCATACACCTCGAACTCGGGCTGGATGCGCGTGCGATATGGGTTCTAGAAAAATCACGGCGCTTGTTTATAAAAATAAAGCGTTTTTGCTTGCTTGATGCTTTAAGGCTAGTAGGTTGGAGTGGCTATTTACGGTGATAATTATCACCACAATTCAACATAAAACTTATGAAAAAATCTCACTCTTTATTAATTATCGCCGACAGCCACAGCGCTAAAATTTTCAACAAAATTGGCGACAAAACTTTTGATTTAGAATTGATTTCAACTTTGGTTGCAGATCTTGACGAGGTGCACAAACAGCCGCAGCGCGTGCAAGACAGCATGGGTTCTTCGCGTCACGCAATTGAACCAAGAACCGATCGCCGCGAAGTTGAACGTCATGGTTTTGCGCAAAAAATTTCTGACAATTTGTTCGAACTTCACAAAACAAACAATGATGCTGATGGCTTGATTATCATCGCATCACACAAGCTTTTGCAAGAAATTGAAGATGTTTTGCCCAACAATTTGAAAAGCAAAATCACTTTTAAATTGGCCAAAGATTTGATGCAATTTAGCGACATTGAATTGAAAGAACATCTTATCAAATATTTTAATGCTTAAGAAATGGCGGCGCTGCAAATGCGCCACTGTTGCTTTGCGTGCGCTAAATTTAATTTTCTTATTTTTAGATTTGCTCTTGCAATATTAAATTAAACTTCTTAGTTTGGAAAAATTACTAATTTAATTTTTTGAAGTTATGGACGCACAAGGAAAGCAAAATACAAGGGTTATTTTTGAGCAGATCAAAGATATTTATTTGGCTGGAGGTTATGGTATTGTAAAAAAAATATACGATAAGCTCAAAATGATAGATAGAAATAATAATTCACTGGAAAATACAATTGGTTTTTTAATCGAAGACGCCAAACAAAGTAGAGCTTCTGCAGTTGCAACGGTTGGAATATTTGCAAATATTTTAGCTGCAACCAATGTTAATGCCGATGATCAACAAGAAGCTGGTGAAATAAAACAATATTTTATGAATTTGCTGACCAGCCAAATTTCTCCAACAAGACCGCAGGAAAAAGTTTTTGAAGAGTTGTTTAAAGGGTTTTACAATAAGGTTAAGTCGATTGACACAAACTCAACTGAAAATTTAAAAATTATTTTTGCACAGCTGCATCAATTTTTTAATGGAAAACAAGAGCCTGAGGCCGTTGCAAGATATGAGGAGTTTTTGGGATTGGTGGCGCCAATTGAAAGCGAATATAGCGCCGCAAATAGCGATGTGGGTGTTTACAGCACTGCAAATCAAGTATTGAGAACTGGTGAAGCGCAAGCTGGAGCGGCGGCCCGACCTTCTTCGCCGCCATTACCAGCTCCTCCATTGCCACCCAAGCCAACAAACAAAGCTTCGGCTGCACCACAAGTTGAAGAGCCAACCTCACCCCCACCTCCATTACCACCTAAACCCACTCCCGCACAAAAAGATGGAACCACAGCAAGCGGCAGCACGCCAACAAGACCAACAGTAGCGTCAATTGAAAATACGACTAAAGCAGCAACAGCAGAAACAACAGATGAAGCAGGAAAAATTTTTATAAATCTTGCCGATAAAAATGTTAAACAACTTTTGGAAATTTTTACAAAGAGTAACCATTGCGCAGATCAACCTGATACATTAAAGAAAATTTTAACCATCTTGTCTGAAGGAAGGGATACAAAATCATTTATAATCCGAGAAGAGCCGCAAACAAAAGGTGAATTCACATTTGATTTATTTTCAGATTCAGATAACGCTCATCTTGCAACATTTAAAACCGATGAAAAAGGAAAGACCGAGATTGATTTCTATGGCTTTTATACAACGGTGGAAGAAGTGAGGGATAGGCTTATCGAGTTATTGTTGGAAAAAGATAAACAAAATTCAACTGCAGCAGACAGCTCGGAATTGAAACAAGATGAACAAAATTCAACTGCGGCAAAAAGCTTGGCACGTATTACAATATTGCAGTCAAAAGATCGTGAAAAGGACGGAGTTTACGTCGAGGTGACAAAAAGTTTTATTGACGAAAGATGCATTGCGCTTCAAGCAGTAAGAGAAGTTGATCGTCGCAGAGCAAAACATGGAGCTTCTATGGATGTAGCAACGGATGTAGCAACGGATGTAGCAACAAGTTTTCCTTTGGATAACGGACAAAAAGAAATGGCAACCGCCTCAGCAAGTCCAAAAACTAGCAGAACAAGAAGAAATGAAGTGTTCGAATATGTGGCACAACCCCTCGCGGCGAATCAAGGACCGAATATACCGCCAGCTAACACAGGAAGAAAATAGTAGCCGGGGGGCTCGCGATTCGCCCCTCCCCCCTCCCTCTCTATTGCGATTACCACCTCCTATATTGGAATTTCCGCCACCCATAAAAGTGGCATTATATAAATCCCACGCTATCATAGTGCCTCAGTTCC
>CAYPUN010000184.1:0-3109 GCA_964413985.1 uncultured Rickettsia sp.
CCGATGGAATAATTCTGAGTTGCAAACCCTCTTCAAAGCGGCTTAAAACCTTATCGAATCCAACTTCTTGCAAAACTTGATTTATGCGTTTTCTGTCGATATTTTTGTTGTTGAAAGTTAGATATTCTTCGACACTTCCTTCGATCAAATCGGAATTGTCAATTGTGGCGATTTGTGAGCGCAAATTGTATAGATCGACATCGCTGATATCTTTGCTGTTAAACTCGACAAAGCCTTTGTTTGCAAGGCGAAAACCATTTATCAAATCAACAAGAACTTGTTTTGATGAAATGGTTTTGGCGGCGATGATATAATTTTTTTTCGCTGCAAATTTGAGGTTAAAATAATATTTTTTTTGCAAATGTTCGATTTCAACTTCGTTTAAATTGATGTCGATCTGCTCTTGATTATCAAGCTTGAAACGCCTTTTTTCATCGAGAGGAATGTTGTAGAAATTTGATAATTTTTCTAAGGCGGCAATGATGTCATAAACATTTTCTATGTCGCGCGCAAATTGTGAAATTTCGTATAAAATTACGGATAAAATTAATTCTGATGCCACCAATTGACCAATTGTTAATTGCCCTTTTAGCACCAAGAAGCCTCCAACCACAAGCATTGCGCAGTTTGCAGCGACATATAAAAATAGTAGCAAAATTTTTTGTCGCATCAAAACATGAAAGTGATTTTTGCGCTCTTTTAGATATTGGCGAGTTAAAAAATCGGTTTTGAAATCGCAATAATTTTTGCCGATTTCGGATTTGAATATTTTTATATTGCGCGAGATGTCTTCTAGCCAGCCAATGATGTCGTACTTGCGGCGGCTTTCATAAAATGCCGAAACTGCGCCACGCTTAAAATATAAACGCACGATCAGATAAAATGAAATTGCGATTATGGCGCTGAGCAAAAGAAGTGTTGGGTGATAGAAGGCCACGATTGTAAGGCCGATCAGAGTTTGAAAAATGAAAGCGAGGGTTTTTACTAAAAATTTTGGCACTGCTTTTTGAATTGTGGTGACTTCAAAAAAACGATTTACCAACTCTGATGCGTTTGATTCTTCGATGGCTTTATAATCAGCTTCGACAAGCCTCTGACTGACTTCGAGCGCCATTCTTGCCATAAATCTTTGTTGAAAAATCTCGCCGACATAAAATTGCAAAACGTTTAAAATTGCAGAAAAAATCAAAAGCAGCATGAGGATGGAGCCAAGCACCAATATTGGTTGCAACAGGCCGGTGAAAGAAACGGAATTGATCAGCAGCTGCACCGACACAGGCAGGGCAACGCTTAGGATGCTGATAAAAATGCTATAAATTGCCGCAAGATATAAAAAATCTTTGTCTTGCGTTAAGATTTTTTTGAAGAAATTTGCGATATTAACATTTTCCAAATCGTTGCTGAAGGGCTTGTAAAGCTTCTTCTCGCTAAGATAAAAATTTGTCATTTTTATTTGTTGTTGGTTTTTATTTGGCTATTTTATAATAACCGAGTAAAATAATCAACTATTAAAAATTTTTCCTAATATTGTGCGAAAATGGAATTTTTGTTGTGAGTTTTTGCCTTTTGTTTGTAGGATGCGACCGTCAATTAACATTTCGGTTTTGCTAAATTTTTGTATTGGCTTTTGCGCCTCATGATGGTCGCGATAAATTATAATTTGCGGCGAAGCGGTTGTGGACATGGCTTTGTCGATTTTTGCCATACAGCCATAAAAATTTTTCTTTTGGTTTTTTTGTAGCGCAAAAATATTTTTCTCGAAATTTTTTAGGCCTTCGAAGCGCGGTTTATATATATCGCCGCTGATCTCAACCAAAACCAAACTAAGGATTTTTTGCGCGATGTTTGGTGGAATTTTTTTATATTCCACCAGATTTAAAATGAAGACGAATTCATTGATGTTGGCTTTGGAGCCGCTGCTGGCATTGTTCTTGGCGTTTGCTTTGGCGCTGGAATCAATTGAATTTATATTTTGCAATTCTATAAATTTTAAACATTTTTTGGCTTTTTCAAGCAAAATTTCATCAAGCTGATTGCGCGTTTCGGATAGGATTTGCGCGGTTTTGCCGATTCGCTCACAAATTAAATTTTTATCAGAAAAAGATTCGAGGAAATTGCGAATTTTGTTGCGCAGAAATTTTTCGTCGCTGTTGGTTTCGTCTTCAAACCATTTGATTTTTTTGCTTTGTAGAAATTTTTTTAGCTCGTCTTTTTGCGTTGCAAGCAAAGGGCGGCAAAGCTTGATATTGGCGCGCTGCGAGATTTCTGACATTGCAGCAAGACCATCGATTTGGCTGCCGCGAAAGAGGCGGATTAAAAAATTTTCAGCAATATCTTGCGCGTGATGGCCCAAAAATAAATGCTCGATTTTATTTTCAGCGCAATAGTTGCAAAGCAGCTCGTATCTTGCCTCGCGAAGATTCATTTCGATGTTTTTTTGCGGAATTTTTGCGGTGTTGATTGTCAAAATTTGGTGATTGATTTTGTGTTTTGCTAAAATTTTTGCAAGTTGTGCAGCCTCTGTTGTAGAGGTTTGACGGACTTTGTGATCCACCGTGATAGCGTGTAGTTTTATTTTATTTTTCTGGCAAAATTCGTTTAACAAAAAAAGCAATGCCACAGAATCAACGCCGCCAGAAACCGCAACAGCAATGCTTTGGGGGGTTGTGGCAAAATTATTTTCGCAGAAATTTTTTATAATATTTTTAAGCATTTTTATTTTTTGTCCTGCTTAATTTTTTTGTTTTTTGATATAAATAATCACCGCCATCATTGCTGCGGGCGTGATTCCTTGTATGCGCAAAGCGGCGCCAACAGTGGATGGGCGGGCTTTGTTTAATTTTTCGCGCGTTTCGTTTGAAAGACTTTTTATTTTGGTGTAATCCAAATTTAGGGGGATTTTTATGTTTTCGTCTTGGCGCAAAATTTTGATGTCTTCTTCTTGACGCTTGAGATATGGCTTGTAGAGCGCGTCGATGGCGATTTGGGTTTTTGTTTTTTCGTCAATTTGCGCAATTTCTGCCGGCCAAATTTTTGCTAATTTTTCAAAATTAATTTCTGGAAAAGACAAAAGTTGAAAGGCGCTGCGCACTACTCCGTCTTGCTTCAT
>CAYPUN010000185.1:0-2935 GCA_964413985.1 uncultured Rickettsia sp.
GCGTCCAGGGGTTACATTGCTCACGCTAAAGATTGGCTATTATAAAGAAATAACTGCCCCTCCCTCAAAAACCCCTTGCATTATAAAACCAATTGTAAAAAATGTTTCACGTGAAACAATTATCAACCACTAAATATAATATATTATGAATGAACCAAAAAAATTGGGTAGAGGCTTGTCAGCATTGCTTGGAGACAATAAAGCAAAAAGCCAAATGACACACTTCGCCAATAGCGGAATGGGCACTGTAACTCACCGCTCTCCAGCTATAGATTCCCTTGAAATTGACAAATTGATTGCTGGTGTTTATCAGCCAAGAAGGCATTTCGATCAAGATGAATTGCAAGAATTGTCTGATTCGATCAAACAACATGGAATGTTGCAGCCAATTATCGTTCGCAAAGGCGACGAAGATAATCATTATGAAATTATCGCTGGTGAACGCAGATTTCGCGCTTCAAAAATGGCGGGTTTAAAAAGAGTTCCTGTAATTATCAAAAAAATCAACAATCACGAAGCGCTAGAAATGGCGATTGTGGAAAACGTGCAACGCTCTGACCTTTCTTTGATCGAAGAAGCTGAAGGCTATCGTCAATTGATCCATGAATTTTCTTATACACAAGAGCAAGTTGCACAAAAAACCGGAAAAAGTCGCGCACATATTGCAAACCTGCTGCGCTTGCTAACTCTGCCAAAATCAGTTCACAATTTGCTTGAGAAGAAGTTGATTTCAATGGGACATGCTCGTGCAATTATCAATTCAAAAGATCCTGAAGCATTAGCTCACAAAATAGTTGATAGCGCCCTAACTGTTCGCGAAGCAGAAGAAATTGCTCGTGATGAAAAAATCGAAAAGCTAAAAAATACACCAGTTTTGGTCAGAACGGAATCAAAAATTAAATTTATAAACTCTGGACATTTGGCGGATTTGGAAAACCAACTGACCGAATTGCTTGATGGACGCGTAAAAATTTCCTACAATCAATTTAAAAATTCAGGCAAAATTACTATTGATTTTAACGAGTTGAGTAAGATCGAATATTTGATTAAAAAATTATCATAGTTTTAATTTGAGATTGAAAGGTGGCTAAAATTGTTCCACGTGAAACAATTTGATTTGAAGATTGTTTTGTTTAAATATCTCCCAACAATCTTCAAACGCAAGCTTTACAGAACTCAGGAAATGCAAGATTTTAGGTAATTATCCTTCATCACATGAAGATATTTCCTTGAAGGCGCCTGCCGCGGTATGGAGTCTCTAAGGATGTGTCTCATGTGATAAAGAAATAATTGCCAGATTTTAGGATCCAAAACAATTTAAAATTTAGAACTAAAGCCTTACAAAGAATAGCCGAGATAGTTATTTCTAGGGTGAGGTAAATATATTGCGCAGCCCCGCTTGGCGCAGCGAAGCGGAGACTGCCGTAGGGGCGGAGCAATATATTTACCTCACCCTAGAAATAACATCCGTAAAAATAAAAAACGCATAACCATTAAAAAAACAAAACCATGACCAAAAGAGCCAAAATATTCGCAGTTGTAAACCAAAAAGGCGGTGTTGGAAAAACCACCACAGTTGTAAATCTAGCAACCTCCTTCGCAGCGACAAAAAAGAAAACCCTAGTTATCGACTTTGACCCACAAGGAAATGCTAGCACCGGATTTGGCATTTTTCAGTCACAGAGACAAAAAACAATTTATGACGCAATTGTCGGCGAGGCTGAGATGATAGATGTGGTTATGCCCCACAAGCTGCCGAATTTGCACATTATAACTTCAACAGTAGATCTTTCTGCTTGCGAAGTTGAGCTGGCGACAATTGAAAAAAGAGAATATCGCTTACGTTTTTTATTGAAGGATTTGGTTCACAAATATGACGTTATAATCATTGACTGCCCACCTTCGCTTGGATTGCTGACCATTAATGCGCTTGTTGCGGCAGATTTGGTTTTGATTCCAATGCAATGTGAGTTTTTCGCACTTGAAGGATTAAGTCATCTGCTTACAAGCCTTGATCTAATTAAGGACAATTTGAATCATCATTTGAAAATTAGTGGTATTATTTTGACGATGCATGACAGGCGCAACAAATTGACCGAGCAGGTTGAGCTTGATGTGCGGCATTTTTTGAAGGATAAGGTTTTTAAACATTCGGTGCCGCGCAATGTTAGGCTTTCGGAGGCGCCTTCGCATGGGTTGCCGGGGATTATTTATGATCCAAGAAGTATGGGGGCGGTGGCTTATATGAAGTTGGCCAAAGAGATTATGGAGCGGGAAGATTTGGTTGGGGATGGAAAATCGCATCGATAACTTGTGCTTGTGGGTTGCCCCTAAACCGTAAACTTTAAATTGTTCCACGTGAAACATTTGTTTATGGTTTGGGTTTGGTTGGAGTTTGGTCAGGGTTTGAAGAATTCAAGCTTTATCGAAAAACAGGTTATAAAAAAGAGAATCGCGACATTTGTTGGAATTGTTGGCGTGAAAGACTTTGGTCGATTTAATCACTCATATATCGAATATAATTTTGACGAGCATTATTTTGACGCGGGGGATATAGCTCTTAGCCGCTCCAAGCGTGGCTCAGTCGCGTCTAAGAGCTATATCCCCCGCGTCAAAATAATGCTCGTCAAAATTATATCAGTATTTTTTTGGCGATGGAGGTGGTGGGGGTGATAGAGGTTATAGAGGTTGTGGGTGGTGCGGGTGATAGAGTTTTGTGGGATTGGGGCGTGAATGCAATTCGTCTTACGATATGTGGGTTTATTATTATCTCACCAGCAGTGCAAATAACTCGGCCAAAATAAAATTGCCGCAAATTTGACCAAAATAAAAATAAACCAAAATAAAAAAAGCGATTGTTATAATTGTGTGAGGATGGGGGTGGGGATGGTATTTCGAACCGAGTTTTGGCGCGCCACTGTTTGAGGGGCGAAGT
>CAYPUN010000186.1:0-2865 GCA_964413985.1 uncultured Rickettsia sp.
GAAACCTATGTTGATGCCACTTTTGGTGCTGGTGGATATACGCGCGCAATTTTAGAAAGCGCGGCTTGCACCGTTTATTCTATTGATCGCGACGCCGATGCAAAAATTTTGGCAGCAAAAGTTGCGAATGATTTTCCAAAAAATTTCCACTTTTTGGCAGGAAATTTTTCCGATATGGAAAATCTGCTAAACAGCGCAGGCGTAAGCGCCGTTGATGGTATAGTTTTTGATCTTGGTGTTTCGTCAATGCAATTTGACAACAAAGATCGCGGCTTTTCTTTTGATTCTGACGCAAGGCTTGATATGCGCATGAACCAACAAAGCCAATTGTCGGCCTATGAAGTTATCAACGAATTTGATGAGCAAGATATAGCAAAAATTATTAAAGATTTTGGCGAAGAACCAAAAGCAAGATTGATCGCGAAAAAAGTTGTTGAAAGAAGGAGAAGTGCACCGATTTCTAGTTGCAGGGAGCTGGCTGATATTGTTAGGTCTCTGTATGTTGGCTATTTTAAAATTGACCCTGCAACTAGGACTTTTCAAGCAATTCGCATCTTTGTCAATCAAGAATTAGAAGAAATTTCTCTGGCGCTTCAAGCTGCAAAAAAATTGTTGAAGCGCGACGGACGCTTGATTGTGGTGTCTTTTCACTCTTTAGAAGATTCTATCGTAAAAAGTTTTTTGAAAAAAGAAGCTGGCCTCGACCAGCCAAAATCAAGATATGAACCAGTTTTTGCAGACTCAAAATCTGCGCTTAATTTTCGTATTATTAACAAATCGGCAATCAAACCAAGTGACGAAGAGGTGAAAGAGAATTATCGCTCGCGCTCTTCTCGCATGCGGGTTGCGGTTAAATTATAAAATAAATTTATGAACGAAACTATCAAACAAATCGCACAATTTTGGAACTCTTTAAACAAATATTATTTTTGCAATTTTGCTGTTGTGGCATCTGTTTTGGTGGCCATCACCATTGCGTTTAGCGTGCAATTTAAAGTTGAATCTCTGCAAGATCAAATGGCAGAAACCGAAGGACAAATTGCTTTCTATCAAGATCAAATCACTTTGCTTGAAGTTGAATGGACATATTTGACAAGACCAGAACGCCTGCGCGACTTGACTTCGCGTTATTTCAAAGACAATGGATATACTCTTGCAAGCCAAATTAAAAACAGCGCAGAATTTGATGTTGAAAGCGGTGTGAAGAATTATCAGCTATAAGTTTTGCTCTTAAATATTGACTTGAATAATAATTTATGTTTGAAGAAAAAGTAGCAACCAATGCAACAAATAAAGAATTAATTGGATTGATGGGAGCGCTTCCATGCAATCTGAGAATTATCAGTTCTATTATCGATCAGCGGTCTTACCAACTCAATATTGAAAGACGCGATATTAAAATAACGGATACGAATATTGCATCGCAGGTTTTTGTGACAGCTTTTGGCAAAACATCTCCAAGTTTTTACAAACATGACTCAGAGGATTCTACGCGAGAATTGCATAATTTCTTTAATGACTATGGCTCAACTTTATCAAGCCTTTTGTTTCAAACTAAAATTTTTAAACTTGCTGACAAGATATCTAAATTTGGATATGATCAAAAGCAATCTGGAGGCAATCACGGTGCTAAATTGCCAAATGGCATGACTCTTGATATTTCTGGTAGTGGTGAAGGAGTTCGGGTTTCAATCTCTGTTGCTGATCCGAATTCTTTGATGAAAGAAATTGCTTTTTATCCAAATTATTATCAAAAGAACAGCGGATTGAAAAGTGGATTATTGATTCTTGATTTGAGTCGGAAGCTTGATATCAATAACGAATTTGAAAAGCAAATACAGCAATTGACTTCAGATTGTGATTCAGTTTTAAAACAACCTATTGAGGAAGTTTTAAATCCAACATACCAGGAAGCGATTGAAGTTGAGCAATTACGTTCTATTGAAGCCGCAGCAGCAGCCGCTGAAGCCGCAGCCGCTGAAGCTGCCGCTGAAGCCGCAGCCATCCTTTCTGATGGTGGAATTCAATCTGCTGTTGATAGAGAGCCTCATGTCGAAGCACCTCTTAAGCTTGATGACTTGGCCTTGGATAGCGATACATCGACGGCGATAAACGGGAATGATGACAAGGACCAACAATCTACGGCAGATATGATTAGTGCGATGACGGATTTAACCGGTTATGATAGTAGCGCTAGTATTGCCTCTCAAGATTCAGATGCTGACGCTCGGCCTTCCGAAAAACCTTCGCCTCCCGCACAACCTTCGGGATCTGTTTCTCAAAGTGGGGAGCGAAAAAGAAGGGTGCTGCCACCAACTCCTGTTGCTAAATCATCGGCCGCTCGAGATGGTAAATCGTAACGTAACAATATATTTTAACCCGCTGCAGAAATCACACAAATTCATCAGCGTCGTTTTATTGACGCTGATGAATAAAATATTTCTTAAAAACCAATCTACAAACTAGCCGAAAAAAACTGGCTTCAATAGCTGCTAAATCTTTCAAAATAGCCATAGCTCAGCGAAACCTTAACATTTTCTGCCAAATAATTTTCATATGCAGCACTGGTTTGAGCCACGTCAATTGCGGCACCAACCAATTAAAAATTTGCAGCTTTTTTGCAATATCGCGACGCACAAAACTTAAAGATTTTCAACTTTTTTTGCAATGTCGCGGCGCACGAAACCATCTTTCCAATCAATCAAATCAACGGCTTCATAAGTCTTAGCGCGTGCTTTGGCGAAGGTTTTTGCATGGGCAATTATGTTCAAAACTCGTCCGCCATTTGCAACCAATTTTCCATTTTGCAAAGCAGTTCCCGCATGCAAAATTTTTGTGTCGCTGAGATTTTTTGTTTTGTCTAAA
>CAYPUN010000187.1:0-307 GCA_964413985.1 uncultured Rickettsia sp.
AGAATTACCAACAACAGTGCTAAATCCTTCGTGCTGCGCTATGTAATTGAAGGCAGAGAAAAGAAATACACCATCGGCAAATATCCCGATTTAACTAGCACCGCAGCTAGAGAAATAGCCATCAAACTTAGAGGCGAAATAACGCAAGGCTTTGACCCACTTGATAACAGAAGAAAAACTCACAACTTACCTACAATAAAAGAATTTGCCGCTGAATATATTAAGCTAAAAGAAAAGTCATTAAGGCCAACAACCGCAAGGGAATATAAACGCATTTTAGAGAAAAATATTATCCCAAAATTTGGCA
>CAYPUN010000187.1:317-2863 GCA_964413985.1 uncultured Rickettsia sp.
CTTCAATAACCAAAAAAGATATAGAAACTTTTCACCATTCCTTAAGCGACAAGGGTTATATGGCTAACAGAGTTTTACAACTTTTATCTTCAATTTTTATGACGGCGCAAAGCTGGGGCTTAATTGCGAGCAATCCTGCCGAAAACATTAAAAAATTTAAGGAAGAAAAAAGAGAAGAATTTTTATCAGATGAAGAAATATCAAAATTAATAGCTATTTTGAACCAAGAGCAAAGTCAAATCAACGCAAGCGCAATAAAATTGATGTTGTTAACTGGATCAAGAAAAAGTGAGGTTTTATCTGCTCGGTGGCAAGATTTTGATCTAACAAGAAATATGTGGATTAAGCCCGCTTTTTTAACCAAACAAAATAAAATTTCCAACATCCCGCTAAACGCCGAAGCGGTGAAAATTTTAAAAGAATTGAAGAAAAATATTGTTTTAGATAAAGATTTAAAAGAGCTTGGCAGCGATATGATAGTGAGCAGTAGCCAATATCTTTTTTATAATCCCACGACCAAAACCCACATCCAAGATATAAAAAGATTTTGGCAAAATGTTTGCGAAAAAGCTGGTTTGAAAAATGTTAGAATTCACGACTTGCGCCACACTTTTGCCTCAATTCTGGTAAATAGCGGCGTAGGCCTTGAGGTGATTGGAAAATTAATCGGACACTCTAGCGCCAGCACCACACAAAGATATTCCCATTTAATTAATAATACTTTAAAGTCTGCAACTGAAATTTTTGGAAATAAAGTAAGAAAAATGTAAACTTTTATAAAAAATAACCAGTTCTAAAGGCTTAATTTAAGGAATATAAAATGAACTATAACATACCACATCTTCCGCTAAATAAAGATTTTGATACTAAGGAAATTTTAAAAAAATTGACCAAAGCTCATAAAGCCTTAGCCGAACTTAAAGGCAACACTACAAATATTCCCAATCAAAACATTTTACTTAACACTTTAGCTCTTCAAGAAGCCAAAGATAGCTCTGCTATTGAAAATATCATTACCACCGATGACGAACTTTACAAAAGCGACGCTCTAGCTCATATTTTTAGCAGCCCCGCAGCTAAAGAAGTTTATAATTATGCTGCCGCGTTAAAAAATGGATTTGAAGAAATCAAAAAGAAAGAGCTTCTTACCAATAACTGTATCTTAGAAATTCAAGCTCGGCTAGAAAAAAACAAGGCTGGTTTTAGAAAATTGCCCGGCACGGCCTTAAAAAATGACAAAACTGGAGAAATAATTTATACTCCACCACAAGATACGACTCAAATTCAATCTTTAATGTCTAATTTGGAAACCTTTATAAATGATGAAGAAGTTTCTGATTTGGACTCGTTAGTTAAGATGGCAATAATTCACCATCAATTTGAAAGCATTCATCCTTTTTATGATGGCAATGGAAGAACGGGTCGAATTATAAATGTTCTTTATCTTGTGAAGCAAAAATTGCTCAATAGCCCAGTCCTCTATTTGTCTCGTTATATCAATAAAAATAAGTCTGATTATTATAGACTTTTGCAAAAAGTGCGCGATCAAGATGCTTGGGAAGAGTGGATTTTGTTTATTTTGGATGCTGTCGAGCAAACATCTTATCAAGCAACCTATTTGATACAGGGCATTAAAGGCCTTATGCAGAGCCACAAAGAGAAGATGAGAAGCGAATTGCCTAAAATCTATAGCCAAGATTTAATTAATGTAATCTTTAGCCATCCTTATACAAAAATAGATTTTGTGATTAGGGAAATTGGGGTTAGTCGCATTACAGCAACCCGCTATTTAAAAGAGCTTGTTCGTATTGGTTTAATGGTCGAAGAAAAAAAGGGGCGCGAAAATTATTATATTAATACAGAGCTTTTTAATCTGTTTAGTAATCATGATAGCCACAAAACAGTATAGTTTTCTATATATATTGTAAATATATGTATAGAAAAAGCTGTTTTTCTATACATATTTCTCAGATATACAAAAACTTGGTTTTCTATATATGATGCATTTATTGTTTATAGAAAATGTGATTTTTCTATAAATGTTTATCGATCATAAGTCTTAAATTCTTATGTGATAATCAATGATAGATGGCAAACAAACTTTGTGGAATCGTTGATTTTAAAGACCTTGCGATGTGATTGAGCTGTAAAAACAAAACCTTTCGTAAATATACAAAAACCAAATTTATAGTAATAGTGTCAGATTTTAAAGATTTATTCAAAAATACCAAAGATTGGGATGAGCTAAAGGCAAAAATGCTAACTTTGGCCAATCAAGATCCTCGCGTAGTCGGAAAGAGTCTATTTGAAAAATTCGCAAAATATTATTTTTTATGCAGTTCGACAAACAATGATTACAAAGAGGTTTGGCTATATAATGAAATTCCCAGTAATATTAAAGAACAATTAAATCTTCCTAGTCAGGACTACGGGATAGACTTGCTGCTGCAAGATCAAGGTGGTCTTTTTTATGCAGTTCAGTGTAAATTTAAAATGGAAGAAGGCGCAAAACTGAATTGGACAAAAGACAAAATCGGAAATTTCTT
>CAYPUN010000188.1:0-2763 GCA_964413985.1 uncultured Rickettsia sp.
TCTTGCCGCCAGCAATTTTTTCAAACTGCATGAATACTAGATTCCAAATTTCGATAAAGCGGTCGCCATCTTGATCGGCGCTGCCCGGAGGGCCGCCAAAGATTTTGTCGCCATGATCATAAAATATTTCGGAGCATGGCCCGCAAGGCCCAACGTCACCCATCGACCAGAAATTGTCATCAGTTGCGATGCGAATTATTTTTTCTTCACTCAAACCAGCAATTTTTTTCCACAATTTTGCAGCCTCATCATCATTGTGATATACCGTCACCAAAAGCCTGTCTTTGTTGACTTCAAGCTCTCTTGTTAAAAAATCCCATGCAAAAAATATTGCTTCTTCTTTGAAATAATCGCCAAACGAAAAATTGCCAAGCATTTCAAAAAAGGTGTGATGACGCGCAGTATAGCCAACATTGTCGAGATCGTTGTGCTTGCCGCCAGCGCGCACGCATTTTTGTGAAGTTGCCGCGCGTTTAAATTTTGGAGTTTCAACGCCTGTGAAATAATTTTTGAATTGATTCATCCCCGCATTTGCAAACATCAAAGTGGGGTCGTTGTGTGGAATCAGTGAGCTGGAAGGAATTATCTCGTGACCATTTTTTGCAAAATAATCGAGAAATTTTGTTCGAATTTGATTTGTTGTGAGCACAAATTAAAGATAGATTGTAAATCTTGAAATTTGCAAAAGACGTTGATTTGCGTCTTGAAAAACCCCCTCACAAAGAGGGGGCGGAAAAACTGGTGGGTCTGGGTGGACTTGAACCACCGACCTCGCACTTATCAGGCGCGCACTCTAACCAACTGAGCTACAGACCCTTTAAAGTAAGTAAAGAACCCTACTTCAAATTATTCAAACTTAACATCAATTTTTGTAACTTTTTTGTTCAATTTTTCTAAAACTTCAGCTGAGATATCCAAATTGTCTGCAGAGAAAACAACTTGTGAAGCTGGAAGAATTAATGTTAAAGATTTTTCTTTAGCCAATTCAGTGATGATGTCTTTCATTTTGTCATTCACTTTTGCCATTGAATCAGCAGAAGCTTTTTTCAAGCTGTTTTGTCTTTTGTCAACAAGCTCTTTCAAAGAATCGATCTTTTTTTCGAATTCTTTTTGCTCTTTTTCAAAAGCTTCTTTTGAAAGTTGATTCTTTTTTGCTTCTAACTTTTTTTGGTCAGATTCAAGAGAAGCTTGTCTTTTGGTGATTTCTTTTTGATATTCTTCTTGTTTTTTTGTAACTTTGCCTTGGATATCATGAACCGCTTTTGATTCTTTAGCGATTTTTTCAATGTCCAAAACAGCGATTTCTGCCGCGTTTGAAGATGCAACCGCAAATAGTGCGAAAAAAGCAACTGCTAAAAATGTAAATTTTTGTTTCATAAATACTTATATTTATAAGATTAATAGTGATGATTTTTATTCTTCTAAAAATAGAAGGCCGATTATTTTAATTGGCAAATTTTATTTTACAACTTGTAATTTGATCATTTTATTTATAGTATCAAACCTAGTTTTAACCTACTTATATATAAAATGACAAATAAAATCTTGCGTCCTACGCAAAAGCAGGCTGAAGAGGCTGTAAAAGTTCTGATCTCTTGGGCTGGCGACAATCCTGATCGCGAAGGTCTTCTTGACACGCCAAAGCGCGTGGTTGAAGCTTATAAAGAGTTTTTTTCTGGCTATGACATAAACCCAACTGAAGTTTTAAGCAAAACTTTTGAAGAAGTTGAAAATTATGAAGATATTGTTTTGCTAAAAAATATGCGCCTAGAATCGCACTGCGAACATCACATGGCGCCTTTTATTGGTAAGGCCCACATTGCTTATATTCCGAACAAAAAAGTGGTTGGAATCAGCAAAATTGCACGCTTGCTCGACATTTTCTCTAAGCGCTTGCAAACGCAAGAAACCATGACATCGCAGATTGCAGACGTTATCAACAATGTTTTGAAGCCAAAAGGCGTTGCGGTGTTGATTGATGCTGAACATCAATGCATGACCACACGCGGTATTCACAAGGTTGGAACCACCACCATCACCAAAAAAATGACTGGCCTTTTCAAAGATGATATTGAAATGGAGAAGCGCTTTCTAACCTTGATTTCATTGGATTAATGGCACTTTTGCAGCACAATAAAAAACTTATTTTGGCTTCAACTTCTGCGGTGAGAAAAAATATTCTTCAGGCTGCGGGGCTTGATTTTGAAGCTATCGCGCCCGATTTTGATGAAGAAGAAGGTAAGAAAAATAATGCCAATTTATCAATAAAAGATTTGGCGATTTTTCTTGCTTGCGGCAAGGCTTTGTCGGTTTCTAAGATGCATCCAAGCGCTGTGGTGATTGGCTCGGATCAAATTTGTGAATTTGCTGGCGAGGGAATTAGTAAATCAAAAAATGCCAGTGAGGCTTTTGCGCAATTAAAAAAATTTAGTGGTGGCAATCACTATCAAAACAACGCCACCGTTGTTGCAAAAAACGGCAAAATTATTTTTAAGAAATTTTGTCGCGTGCAGTTAAAAATGCGCAAAATTTCTGACGCGCAAATCAATTCTTATATCGAGGTGGATCAGCCTTGGGGCTGCGCTGGCAGCTATAAATATGAATCACTTGGCAAACATTTATTTGAAAAAATTTCTGGTGATTATTTTTCGGTTTTAGGTTTAAATTTACAACAATTGTTAAATTTTTTGCATCGCAAAAATTATATAAATATAAAATAAAAAATTATGGAATTCGTTGGTTATGATTTGATTTTCAGCCTCG
>CAYPUN010000189.1:0-2750 GCA_964413985.1 uncultured Rickettsia sp.
GTTGCGCAAAGGATCGAGCCGCCCAAAAGATGGTTTAGTAAGCCAAAGTTCAATATTGAGCCAGCGCAGGATTTTCTAGATGAAATCTATAAGCTTGATGGTGATGCAGAGTTTGATCTTGCGCAAGATATCGGCAGCGATGACGCGCCACAATATTTGGCTGTTGAAATTGCAAAGGCAGCAATTGCATCTGGCGATCTTGATGGTTTAATGGGTTTTTCGCAATCGGAGGCTGGTAGGAAGGCTTTTGATGACGCAGCTGTTGTTGATGAGGTGGAGACTGTTGTTGCATCGGCAACCAAAGAAGGTGGTTCATTATCTAAATCACCCAACAAAACTTCCTGGAGTTCTTTTTTGAGCGGGTTGAATAAGAGCAAGGACGGTAAAGCGCCGTCATTGAGTGCAGTCGTCGCTACGGCCGCTGGGGAGGATGGTGATATTGCAGGAGTTGCTGCTGCTGATCTTGCGACCTCGACCCCAGCTTCAGATCCAGATCCGACTCCAACCCACACCTCCACAACTTCTGCGCCAGCATCAGCCGGAGGCGCTGTGCCTGCAAAAACTTCAACAGGCTCAGTCGCAACCGCGGTTGCAACCACAGCTGGGCCTCTAACCACAACCACACCTGCAACCACAACTGTAAGCGCAGCGGTGGTCAAGAACAAGAGAGAAGTAAACCATAGTTCAATTCTTGGAAGGATTAGAGTATGGCCTAAAAAATCTTCACTTTTGACTGTCAAAGTCGTAACTAGTCCAGTTTCAACGCCCGCCTCAATTCCTGTTTCTGTCCCAGCTCCTGAAGGTAGCAAAAGGGGGTGGCTGTCATTTTTTTCTCGCAAAGGCAAAGGCACTACTGATGGCAAGCCAGTCATTTCGTCGGCACCGAGTTTAGTTTCAACAAAATCTCCAGCTCTAGATCTTGTAAAAAAATCCAAGGCCGTCAATCCAGAGCTTGAAAAATTAAGAACAAATCTTTTTACTGCTGCAACTGTCCCAGATAGCGCCATTGATCTTGCTAAAAAATCTCCAAATGAAGTGGAGCAAGTTTTGCAAGAAATGTACGAGTATGCCGCGAAAGATTGGGACGCAAAACACGCTGCTCGCACCGCAGGCCTTCCTTCAAAAGACGATTATTGTGACAGCTTCGTTAAAGATGAAATAAAAAATTGCAAATCGCCAGATGGAGTTCCAGTGATATGCGTTTTGGCGTCACAGCCTTTGCCAGAGCGTCAGTCACCAGAAAAAATTAAATTGCTAATTCAAAATGGTGCCACCGCCGATGTTTGGGATGGCCAGCTAGGTCAAACCACAAAGCACGCACTTCACATTGCCATAGAAAGTGGAAATGACAAAATAGTGGAGCAGTTGCTAACGGCGCGCAAAGAGCTTGAGCACAACAACACGCCTTGGCCTTGGAGAACTATCGTACAAAATCCTTATTCGTCAACCGCGCCTTCCACAACCACAGGAAATATGGCTCCAATTCACTTTGCGGCTTATGGTTTCAAGAAATATGCTGAAAAGGGTGGCGTTGAAAATGATCTTGCGGCTGTAAAATATTCAAACATGATCAGGCTTTTAATTGAGCATCAGGCAACCTTAGAACAAAAACATACAGGAGACGTTAGCGCATTTTCAATTATCCAAAGCATCGACAAAACTAAATTCGATAGAATTGGCAAGGAGGCGAAAGATCAGATTACTCTAAACTTTGTCAAAGCGCTTGCGTTTGTTGAAGAAGCCAGAGGTGCTGCAAAATCAAGCAGGAAGATTGAAACAGAAGAGTTGTTGCCTGAAGTGATTAAGAAGCTTGATCCAGTTTTGATGCAGGCTGTTCACGATGCTGGTGGAGCAAGCAATTATATCAAATCTTTGGATGTGGCAAAAGAGCCGGAAAAGCCAATGAAATTTCACCTTCCAAAACCTGATAAATCAAGTTTAAGTTTACGGTTCAGCCGCCATACTAGGACGGGCTTAACTGCTTTTAGAAGAAGTGGTGTAGTCACGTCTTCGTTTGCATCGCCGTCCCTCGACAGCGCTTCCTCATATGAATCGGATTCGGTATCGGTAGTATCTGTGGCTTCAGCGGCGACGGTGGCTTCAAAAGCTTCAACAGATTTGTCATCAGTAGTTTCGGCGCCGGCTGTTGTTGCAACAAAGCCTCCAATCAAAAAAGTCGAAGTAAAACCAAAAGAGCCAGAAAAAAACGATTTTATCGAGCAAGTTATGGCTGCAACTGGCGCAGATTCTTTGCATTTAATTAATGCAGTCAAAAAAATACTTCGATGCGCTGTGTTGGTTAAACAGGTCGACAACAACACGTTTATAATGGATAAAAAAGACGGCGAGCTTCAGTTTAACAAAACAGAATTTAATACAATGCTTAAAGGCAAAGATTCATCTGGCAAGTCTTTAGGTGCCGACTATAGATTCAATGAAAAAGAAATGGATGTAATGTTGGCTATAAAAAAAGCGGGAGTTGCGGATTTTGCTCAAAACATCATTTTGCGCAAAAATATAAAATCGTTAACCGAAGCTGTAACTAGTCAAATGACAGCAACTAACCCAGAACCTTCGCCTTCACATCCAATGGCAAAGGCTTTGAGTGAATTGGGTAAAATTTTTGGCAGACAATCCTAATTTTTATAGGTGGAATATTTTTCTAAATATTCCACCTTTTTTTATGCTTCGCTGACAATCTCAACCGCCATCTCACCAACCGCAAACTCAACTTGCGTGGCATTGCAAAC
>CAYPUN010000190.1:0-2649 GCA_964413985.1 uncultured Rickettsia sp.
ATCATATTTGTGCTTTGTGGTGATCAATTTATCCGCAATAACAAAAATGTCGCTGCCTTGTTCGCCAAATGCCGTGTTGACCTGTTGCACACCGCTAAGAACATTGCTTTCAACGCCAGTGCCAAGATTTATAATGTCGTTTCCAGCGCCCGCTTGAATTTGATTATTGCCATCGCCACCAAAAATAATATCATTGCCCGCGCCACTCAAAATGGTGTCGTTTCCGGTTCCGCCGTCAATTTCATCATTGCCAGAGCCGCCCAAAATTGTGTCATCACCATCGCCACCGAATAATTTGTTTGCACCGCCGCGATTTTCATAATTCACAACATTTCGCGTTTGCATATTCAAATCGCCATCGCCATAGATGCTGTCGTTTCCTGCGCCGCCATAAATTGTGTCATCTCCATCACCACCATAAATCATGTCGCCATCGGCGCCGCCATCAATTTCGTCATTTCCTGCAAGGCCATTTATAACATCCACACCCGCACCAGCTCTGATTATATCATCATTTGCGGTGCCTTGCAAAATTTCACTTTGCGCCGTGCCGTTGATAGCATTTTTAATTCCTGCAATACCAACAAATGCATCGCTCAAAATTTCTCCGGCATTAACATTTTGCAAAATAATTTTTTGTCCAGAAGCAAAGCTCAACTCAGCATTAGCGCCATTTTGCGCGATTGCAATTTGTGATAAAGGAATAAATCCATTGGCATTTGCAAAATCGCTCAAATCAATTTTATCTGTGCCAATTTCAAAATCGGTGATGGTGTCAATTGTTGCAGCATTTTCTTTGATGATGAATTTATCCGCGCCACCGCCTCCTGTAAGCGTGTTGAGGCCTCGTCCGCCAAAAATTTCGTTGGCTAAATTTGAGCCAATAATTGTGTCATTGCCATCGCCCGCATAAGCGTTTTCAATGTATGAAACATTGCTGCTAGAAAATGCAGCAAGGTATGATTGAATAAAATTTACTTCTGCCTGAAGTGCAGTTGCATCATTTTGCGAGGTTTCAATTTGATTGTGCAAAGTGCTGATTTCTGTAGGTAAATCGCGGTTTCTGCCAAGCAAATTATTATATTCGTTGACGATAGAATTTAGTTCAGAATTTTTTTGGTTATAGTTATTTATAGCATTGTTATAGTTGTTTGTATATTGATCTGGAATCCTTCTGCCATCAAATTGCATTGATGATCTGGTGGTTGTGTTGTAATAAATATAATAGCCGTCAAAAATAGGATCGAGCTGATAATCGCCCCACCACTTAATCGCATTATACCCATCCAAGGCCGCTTTCTGCTCCACCAATTTCTGATCATATTGCGCGCGCTTCGCACTGATCGCTGCGCCAATCCCAGCCAGCTCGGCATTCTTCGCCGCCAATGTTTGATTCTCACTCGCAATCTCAGCATTCTTCGCCGCCAAAGCCGCTTGCTTCACAGGCAACAAATCACGCTTCTCATAATACTGCGCCGTTGGTGCACCGCCAGCAATCAACACATCGCGCCCAGCAATGTGACTAATTTGCCCCGCATTTAAATTTATAACAGAATCCGTAGAAACCGCAGCAGCATTGATTGTATCAACTCCACCATCACTGTCATTGATAATACCGCGCGAGCCTTCCGTAAGCTTCGCAAACTCATCAGTATAAACATAAACATCATCCGCACCATTATCAAGCTCGCCATAAAATTTCAATTTCCAGCTATTTAAATAACCAACATCACCCGTCACCGAATCAGTGACCAAAAGCCTCCAATTGCCATCAACATTTTCACCCAAAAATGCGCGCGAAGAAAAATTGAAAATCAATCCACCTTCATAAACCGAATTTGCAGGATGATCCATCAAGATGCTTTCTGTGCCGCTTGGTGAGACTAATTTTATTGTTAAATCGGATAATTTTAAATGGCTTAAATTCACCTCCACCTCAACAGTTTCAATGTTGTGCATGTTAGAATTTGTGATGGCAAATTGCTTGCCAACAGCAGCGCCATTGTCTGGGATTGCGATGCGATTTGTATCTTGTGCCAACAAGGTTTGTTCGTTATAAAAAGTGCTTTGCTCTTTCCACGTTTCAGCAAGGCGCACCGCAGCTGCAGCGTCAACAATGCCAAAACCATAATCATGCGAAAAATGCATCGCGCCACCGTTCCAATTTTGCGCGCCATTTTCTTGCCACGAAGTATTTGGATCATTAATTTGGCGCGCACTCAATGCTAAAATTTTTTGCACGTCGCGATAACCCAAATTTGGATTTGCCTGCAACATAAGAGCCACAACGCCCGACACAATTGGTGCCGAAAATGAAGTGCCTTGAGATGAAGAAAATTCACCCAAAAATTGCGAACCATTTGCATTGGTCAACAAATTTCCTGTCGAGTTGATGTTTGATCCGGGGGCAGAAACCAAAATCGCATCACCGGGATTTGAAAATGGCGTTGAAGCCTGTGTCAGCGTGGCCAAATCACCTTCTTGATTTATCGATCCTGTAGTAATCACAAAACGCGAATTCTGCAAACTATGATAATTTACATTGTCACCGCTTTGCCGCGCATTGCCGCCAGCAAAAACTTGAACCGTGCCAAGCCCACCACGCCCAAGCGCCGCAGCATCTTGAATATCTTGCAAATCATCTTGATA
>CAYPUN010000191.1:0-2612 GCA_964413985.1 uncultured Rickettsia sp.
TTTTTTTCTACCTTTGAATAGCTAAAATGCACCAATTTTCCATCGCGATAAAATGCCGACAAATCAAGCTCTTCGCCAATAATTTTTTTCTGAATCAATACAGGAAGTTGAAAAATATTCTTATCAAGAGCACTTAAATCAGATAGATTATTGCGCTCAAACACACCAACAGCTCCACCAGAAGAATCAATTTTTACAATAATTGGATAACCAATTTTATTTGCCGCTTCCACAGCTTGCATAAAACCATTTACAGCCATAAATGGCGGGGTTGTAACGGCATTTTTTAACAGCACTTTTGACAAGCCAATTTTTGAATAAATATGCTCAAAATTTTCTTCACTTTTAATTGGAAGTAACTTTAACTTTCTTGCCAAAGAAAAGTCAGAATTTGCAACAGCTTGCAATATGTCGTCATTGCAAATGACAATCCAATCATAAATATCTAAATTTTTATGCGCTAATTTTTCGATAAGATCGGGCAAATTTTGCACCAGCTCATGATTTTTTATCAATTTACTTTTTGCAAAAAATTTACTAAAAGAAATTAGATCAATTTCAAAGCCACAGCGCTTTGCAAGGCTTAGAGCCACAAAGCCCAACTCATCAGTTTGTGAAATGACAAGAGATTTGAGTTTGTGCATTTTTTATAATTTTATTTCTGCTCAACCGTGTGATAAGTCACCGCCTGACCATCGCGCACCAAAACATAGCCACTATCATAAATTCTGCTATAGCTATAAACCACGTCGCCTCTTTCGGCATAGCAGCCAAAATTTTTGCGCATATCTTCATAACTCATATAAACGCGCGAAGAAAAAAAGTCATTATACATAACTTTTGCCTCTTCTTGTTTGCGCGCTGAAGGCGTGCCGCAGCCAATGTTTTCAGTCAACTCAGCGCAAGATGTAATTACAACAAGAAACGCAACAACAAAGAATTTTCTCATAAATTAATTGAATTTAATTTTTTACTAGCTGCCATAATTTTATTAATATAGAATTCTTTTTACTTACTAAGCAAGGCAAAAAATAAATGAAAATTCTTTTTAACAACGAACCTTTTGAATCGCCACATTTTTGCGGTGTAAACAAACATTGGGGCATTGTGTTTAACAATCTCTATCCTTTGCACACGCTGCTTGAGCCGGTTTATATTAGAAACCCGTTTATCGATCAAAACATTTTTCCGCGCAGTATTTTTTATCGCAATGGCCTTTTTTATAGAAACCAAAAACCCTTAAAAGTTTTAAACTTCTTAGCAAAAATTGGTTTGCACAAAAAAATTCGCGACAATCTGATTCACCAAAATAAAAAATTATTTTTGCACCGAATCAAAAAAAATAATTTCGATATTTTGCACATCGATTTTTGTGAATCACCAAGTTTAAAACTGGTTGATCGCATTGTCAGGCACGTTACAATGCCAATATTGGTGCTGGTTCACGACGTTATCATAAACCACAAAATTCCCTCTGATAATGACGACTATAAAAATGAAAGACTCTCTTTAAAACGCCAAAAACTTCTTACAGTTGCAACAAAAATTCTAACAATCTCGAATCAATCAAAAAAAGATTTGGTGAATTTTTTCAAAATTGCGGAAGAAAAAATTGCCGTGGTTTATAATTGTTATGAAAAAACCAGCTCTAAACCCTGCCCTGAAGCACTTCCAGCGCAATATATTTTATATATCGGCAAAAGACACGATCACAAAAATTTTCTCTTTTTCCTCACCTCAATTCGCGACATTTTGTTGACACAAAAAATAAAATTGGTTTTCACCCTCAGCAATTTTAATGATTATGAACGATCTTACATAAGCGCTCTGGGCCTGCTTGATTGCTGCGTTCTCATCAATTCTCAAAACGAAGAAACGCTGGCACATTTATACGAAAATGCTTTATGTTGCGCTGTGCCGTCACTTTATGAAGGATTTGGTATGATCACCGTTGAAGCCATGAATTATGGCTGTCCCGTAGCAATTTCTGATATCGCAATTATGCGTGAAATTGGTGGCGATGCGGCTTTATATTTCAATCCACTTGAACAAAAATCAATTTATGAAACGATAAAAAAATTGGTTGACGATGAAGCCTTGCGCCACAAAATGAAAGGTCTGGGCTTAGAAAGAAGTAAAGATTTTAACAAAGAAAAAATGATCACCCATCTGCAAGATTTATACAGCAATATTGTGCGCCAAAATTAAAAATTTATTATCCATTTATCGCGAAGCGATATAGCTCTTAGACGCGACTTCAGCCACGCTTGGAGCGGCTAAGAGCTATATCGCTTCGCGATAAATGGATAATTCATTCCTTCATTAAAAATTCTGCCGCGCCACCAACCAGCCACTATGCGCCGCATAATCACTTCTGTACTCAAATCCATAATTCACACTAACACTTGCACCCTTGCAGTTGTAAAACGAAAGCCCCGTTGCAACTTTCAAACTTCCTTGCGCAATGTTCGCTGCGTTGCTGTCAAAAGTTGCCGTTTGACCAACAAAATTTCCAGTTGTTTTTTGCTTGTCACCAACAAAATCATAACCATAAGATGTTGAAAATTGCGGCTGCAATTTCATTTTATTTTTCAAATCATAAATCTTGCTAA
>CAYPUN010000192.1:0-2566 GCA_964413985.1 uncultured Rickettsia sp.
GGATTGCTGCCGAGATTTTTCATTTTTTCAACAGCTGCTGCAATGATGTTGGCCTTAGCGCCACGCCATCCCGCATGCACTGCGGCGATAATTTTTTTGCTTGAATCTTGCAACAAAATTGGCGAGCAATCGGCCGTGACAACAGCAATTGCAAGATTTGGCAGGTTTGTGACAATTGCATCTGCTTTTGGTAAATTTTGCGTGCCGTGAATTTTTGCCGCATCGTCAATCACCAAAACTTCGGCGCTGTGAATTTGATTTATAAGAGCGATGTTGGTATAATTTATGCCGCGCGATTTGAGATCGGATTCAAGGTTGGAGCGGTCTGAGAGCTGTCTGTCGATTACGCAATTTTTATCAAAAAAAATCTTTCTTATCATAATTTTGTTTTCCAATAATTTATTTTTTGCAAATATTCTTGCGGGTTTTTTATTTTTACCAAAGAATTTTTTGGTGTGAAGAACATGTCGTGAAGCCTTGTCAGAAGGAACCTCATGGCTGATCCGCATAATGCAATTTTTAAAAAATCTTCTTCTTGCGGCGAAAATTTTCTTAATTCTTCATAGCCCTTTTTAAGCGCTTTAAATTTTGAAGCAACAAAATTATTTTTTTCATCAAAGCACCAAGCGTTGACAGCAATGGCGAAATCGTAGATTAAAAAATCATTGGCGGCGAAATAAAAATCGATTATGGCACTGATTTTTGGAGCGGATTCTTGTTGGTTAGGTTTTTGATTTTGGCTCCAATTTTGATTTTGGCTAAAAAAAACATTGTCAGGAAACAAATCGAGATGCGCTGCGGCGCTAGGCAAATCAACACTCCATGATTTTTCTAAAAAATCTAGCATTTGCAAAATTTCTGCATCGAGATTTTTTTGATAAGATGGTAGCAAGTTTTGAAATTTTGCAAATAGTGGGCGCCAATTTTTTATACCCAGATCATTTTTTCGAAACTCTGTGAAGCCTTGAGCAGCAAGGTGCAGCTGCGCTAGAGTTTTTCCAACTTCAAAACAATGATTGTCGGTGATGTTGTTGTAATAGCCATCGGCAAGGGGTTGCAGATTTTTGCCTTCCAAAAAAGTGACGATGATCGATTTTTTTTCTTGCAGATCGACTATCGCGGCGCCTTGATTATCAAGGATTGGGCGCGGACATAAAATTCCTTCACGCGCCAAGTGTAATTTAAAATTTATAAAAAATGGTAACTCGTTTTTGTTGATGCGCGATTCAAAAATTGTCAGCACAAATTTTCCAGAAGTGGTGGTGAGAAAAAAATTTGAATTGTCGATTCCCTCGATAATTTCCTGAAAATCTAACAGCTCACCGATGCTGTATTTTGTGAGGTGTGTGGCAATTTGTGATTTTGTTAATTTTGTGAAAACTGCCATTATTCGGGCCATCGATGATTCAGCCCTTCTTTTGTCAAAGGAGAGGCTGGACGCAAATCAGCACTGCTCGCATTTGGCATTGGGCGGCCATCCTGCCCTTCTGTTGCAGAAGGGGTTTCAAAACCACTGTCAACAAAAGATAGCTCTTCAAATGATGGTAGCAGATCTTCACTTAAATCTTCGGCCTCCGCACGATCTTGAATGGCCCGATTTATAATATCAGTCAAAACCGGAAATTCCTCCGCTGCTGCACGCAAAACTTTGTCTGACAGCGCTTCAGATCTGTTGTAAAGAATTTCTTCTAATATAATTTTTTTATTTTTGTCAGATTCATTTTGCAATATTTTAAAAAACAATTCTTCATCTAGATCGATTCGCGCCCAATCTATAAAAAAGGCCTTGAAGCTGTAGGGCGAGCTTTGATTGAGAGACATTTGCGTGCCACTAAATAAATTTAGAAATTGCGCCAATTCTTCTTTGCTGGCCAAATTATTTTTTACAAGTTCAAATATACGAATCGCAGTACCAAGATCTTCAGCGGCAACTTCGCAGTTTTGATTTTCAATTTTTAGCAGACCGATAACTATATCCCTTAGGGCGAGAATTTTTTCCGAATTATTTTCTACGCTATATAAACCAGATACTATTTGCGATAGCTCTCGTGGTATAAATTTGCACGATTGCAAAATTGCACACAAAGAATTTATACGCATTTTTTGACATAATTCTTCGGTGACAATTCCGTCGCTTTTGTACATTTTAAGCATTTCTACAGCGCTTTCTGGGCCGCTAAATTCTGAATTTTGCGCAGCTACAAAAGATGAGATTAATTCCATTCTTGCCCTTCTGCAAAAAATCCCGAATTTTTCTGTTGTAATTCTTTCCAACATTTCCCTCGAAAACCACTCATCTTTCAATTTCTCGGCCGAATTTTGCATGAACAAGCCGGCAAATTTAACAAATTTCAAAAAATCAACCTCCACCTCCCCTGCCTGCTCAGAATCGGCGCCTGTTCGCTGACGCGAAAAATTTGGCATATATCTACTCCAAAGATCAACAAAAAATTCTTTGCGACAATTGCAGTGCGCAGCCAAATCTAGCAAGAGAGCGTGGGCAACTTTGCTAGCGCCAAATTCACGCCATTTTCGTGTCAAGAAAACCAATAACTTTTCACCAACT
>CAYPUN010000193.1:0-2497 GCA_964413985.1 uncultured Rickettsia sp.
GCGCACAGTTGCAGATGGGGCTATAAATTAAAAATAAAACTAAAAGACAACACCGAACACGAAATCGAAATCAACGAAAACACCAAAGATTTGTTCGACTTTTTCTTAGAAGAAGAAGTGCGCCCCGGTCAGCTGCTGCCTTTTGAAGAAGACGTTCACGGCTCTTATATTTTGAACGCCAAAGATTTGTGTTTGCTGCCAAAACTTGACGAATATATCAAGCTGGGCCTAGATTCTTTCAAGGTTGAAGGCCGCAACAAAACTGAATTTTATGCTGGTTCTGTTGCCAGAGTTTATCGCGCCGCAATTGATGATTATATCGCCAACCCAAGTGATTGGTGCGCTGATGACTATATGGACGAAATAAATTCCGTGTCAAATCGTGGCTATAGCCTTGCGTTTCATGATGGCCGCCTCACCAATTTGGCGCATGATTATGAAAGCACGGGATCAACTTCTTTTTATGAATATGCCGGCCGCGTGATTGAATGGCAAGGCGATGACATGATCGTTGAAGTCAAGAACCGCCTTGATGCGGGCGATGTGTTAGAATTTTTATCACCGCACCAACGCGAACCAATTTTGATTCGCATGTATGAATTTTTCGACCTGAAAAAAAATCATACAACCGAAGTTATGCATGCTGGCCAGAAGCCCACAATTCGCATCTCGGCAAGTTTATTCCATCTTGAAAAACCAGAAAAATTAAAAGAATTATTGCCACCACTTTCGCTGATTCGCAAAGAAAAAATGCTTGATGAAAGTGAAAAATTGAAAGTGGAATCGCGCCAATTGTCGCACCAGCTCGAAGCCGGCGAAGTGCGCGAACAAAAATATGAAAACAAGCGCGCCAAATATTTTAAATCACTTGAAATTGCTGAGCCAGAAATTTCACCTCGCACTCCACGCATCGGCCGCGACGGCTGCTGTGGCAAGGGTTGCAACGGTTGCCTGATGTTTTGGCACGACGAAAAATATGCCAAAGCGCGCGAAATTTTGAAGACGAAAAAAATTGGCGAGATGTTATAAATTGAGGCTTTCAAAATTAGTTATTTCCTAATCTGTAAAAAATATGATCTTACTCAGCTTCGGTTTTTTCCTCCTAATTTTCGTCGCAATTGGCGCACTCTCAACAATAAAAAGCAAAGGCACCAGCGCCGATTATATCATCGCCAGCGGCGGCGAAAAACCTTGGCTGATCGCCTTTTCAACCGTTGCCACCAACAACAGCGGCTATATGTTTATTGGCATGATCGGCTATGCTTATGTCAACGGTCTCTCCGCCATTTGGATCATGATCTGTGCCATCTTTGGCGATTTTTGCGCCTCACTTTTTGTGCACAAAAATTTGCGCATCGCATCCGGAAAATCACACTCACTAACCTTCCCCGAAACGCTCAGCAAGTGGAACGGCAGCGATCACAAAATTGTGCGAATCCTTGGTGCGATGATTGTAGTGATTTTTTTAAGCACCTACGCCGCCGCGCAGTTGCAGGCTGGAGGCAAGGCGCTGCAAGTTTTGTTTGGCTGGAATTTCGCCATTGGCCCAATCATTGGCGCTGTCATCGTGCTTTGCTATTGCTATGCGGGCGGCATTCGCGCTTCAATTTGGAGCAACACCGCGCAATCATTTGTGATGATCGCCGCCATGATAATTTTATTTTTCACCGCCTTGCACAAAATTGGCTCGCTGCCCGCAATGATCGAAGGCCTCAACAATGTCTCCAGCGACTATCTCAGCATCTTTCCGCATCATCTACTTTTCAGCAAAAGCGTCGGCCTTGGCTTCTTCATCTTCGGCTGGTTCTTTGGCGGCTTTGGAATTGTGGGACAGCCCCACATTATGACCAGCTTCATGGCAATGCAAAAGCCCGAAAACATTGGTCGCATCCGCCTTTATTATTATAGCTGGTATATTATTTTTTATGCTTTCACACTTGCAACTGGTATGGCCGCGCGCCTTCTGCTTCCTGCAACCGCAGGCTTCGATGCCGAATTAGCTCTGCCAATTTTGGCACAACAAATTTTGCCCGAAGCATTGATTGGCTTAATTTTGGCTGGATTATTTTCTGCAACAATGTCTTCGGCAGACTCGCAAATTCTGGGCTGCTCGGCATCTTTAACAAATGATTTATTGCCAAAAAAATACAACAATTTTGTCTCAGCAAAAATTGCCACCGCTCTTGTCACGCTTCTCGCACTTTTAATTTCAATCAACAACAATCAAAGCGTTTTTATGCTAGCAAATATTGGCTGGCTCGCCCTAGCCTGCTCGTTTGCGCCACTCATCACACTTTATGCTCTTGGCAAAAAAATGTCGCAAAAAACCGCACTAAGCTGCATGATCAGCGGCTTTAGCGCCATGATGTTGTGGCATTATTTTGGCCTTGGCGAATCTGTCTATGAAGCCGCTCCCGGCATAATTGCAGGTCTGGCGCCTTATTATATCAGCAAATTTTTTAAGTTGAAAAATCGCTAAAACTCGTCTTTACAATTG
>CAYPUN010000194.1:0-2448 GCA_964413985.1 uncultured Rickettsia sp.
CAAAAACTGAAAAATCACTAATAATCAACGCCCTTCAAATTCAAAAACACAGCAGCGATTTGTGGAAATTTTTAAAAAAAGAAGAGAGCGCAAATGCTGATATAGCCTCAATTGTCAAGGCAATAGAAGAATTTCGCACCGGCAAAACCAGATATATGATTTTTGAAGGCGGCTTTCAAAAAGTTGATTTTGCTGATTCTAGCATCGGCACTCAAAATTTATCTACTGATTATTCTGATTCGGATGACGCTTTAAAAGCAGCTCTGCAAGAACTTGGAAAGCAAAAAATAAATTTATATTTTATACAAACAATTTTTGCTTTGTGCGGCTTGCACGCTTATGATGCGCGCACGGGGGGTGAGCGTACTTTTGCTCATGTTTTGCGCGGCAGGGGCACGCAACCGCATCATCACGATGGCTTTGTTGTTGCAGACGAAAAAAGCATTGCCAAGCCCTCTGTTGATGCCAACGCCTTGTTTGCAACGCGGCGCGAAAAATCATCAAAACAAATTTTCACTAGCCTGATTGACATCAACGACATCGTGGCGATGCTTGACAAAAAAACAAAAAAAATCTTGCGGCAACCATTTTTTTACAACCCGCTATCCGCCGAAAACAACATGTTTGCTGGTGCGCATCCAATATTATATCTTGACGAAAACAATCAACTTGATGCGCTTTATCCCAAAGGGTTGGTTAGTGTTTATCCGGGTCTTCCGCCAAAAAATGGCTTTGATGCTCACTGGGCATTGAATGAGTTTCGGGCCGCAATTGTTGAAGCCGAAAAAAGTCAAGGCCTCAAAATTGAGCTTGGAATTGATAAAAATGGCACTCCAAAAGAAATTGTGGTGATCACTGGAATGCATCGCCGAATTGGGTATGAGCAGCAACATGATCTTGATCAAGCTGAAGAGATTAGAGAAATTGTGGCCGTGACGGCAAAAAAAACCCCTGACAACAAAGACGAAGGCTCTCCGTCCAAAACCTTACCAGCTATAAATCCAACTTTGCCAGATGAGGCCTCACCAGCAGCACCGCTGGACAAATCTGCTGCAACAGGTGAACAGCGGGAAAAATAGTTATTTCGCCGATTTTCTTGGGTCGAAATAAAGCAGAATTGGCGCAGAAATATAGATTGAAGAATAGGTTCCAACCAATATACCAAAGAACGCAGCTTGGCTGAAGCTTTTTAAAACTTCACCACCAAACAACACCAATGCCAACAGCGAAAGCAGCGTGGCGCCAGATGTGAGTAGCGTTCTGCTTAATGTTGAGTTGATGCTTGAATTTATCAAAGTGGCCAAATCTTGCTTTTTTGATTTGCGTAAATTTTCGCGGATGCGGTCATAAATCACGACCGAGTCGTTGATGGAATATCCAATGATGGTGAGGATTGCGGCAATTGATGTGAGGTTGAATTCAAGACCAGTTGCAGCATAAAATCCAAGCGTGATGAAAGCATCATGCACCAGCGCAAAGATGCCGCCAAGGCCAAATTGCCAATCAAAACGCACCCAGATATAAATCATGATGAAAAGGAACGAAAGCAGCAAAGCCATGATGCCTTTGCCGATCAGCTCTGAGCCAACTTGCGGGCCAACATAATCAACTTTGCGATATTCGATATTCGCAAAATTTTGCCCGATAATTTGTTGAATTTTTTGGATTGATTCTTGTTGCGAAGATTTTTCTTCACTGTTTTTGGCAACGCGAATTAAAAAATCTTGCGCGCCAATATTTTGAATTTGGATGTCTTTAATTTTTCCAGACAAAGTGTTGCGCAGCGTTTCAGAATCTAGCTTCTCGCCTCTGATCTCCATCAAAATTCCGCCCGAAAAATCGATGCCGAAATTGAGGCCTTTAAAAACAACAAGGCCGATAGATAAAATTATGCAAACCACAGAAGCAGCAATAGCAAGCTTGTGTGGTCGCATAAAATCTATTTTGCTATGGGCAAAAAGTGAGCGAAAAATTTGCATTAATTTTTATTTTGCTGCGATTTTACGAATTTGTGCTGACAAGCGAGAAAGCTTACGCGCCGCAGTGTTAAGCTTGATAACGCGCTTTGTAACGCCACGCATAATTTCTGATTCCAAAGCTTTGAAAGCTTCTTGAGCTTTTTTCTTGTTGCCTTCTTTGATGCTGTCAGCAACTTTTTTTACGAAAGTTCTGATGCGGTTTCTTCTTGAGTTGTTTACTAGTTTCTTTGCTGCGCTTGAACGTAAAGCCTTTTGCGCTGATGTTGTATTAGCCATTTTTGTAAGTTTTTATAATTATTAAATTGTTTGGTTCGTTGATTTTATTGCACAAAAATCAATTTTGCAAGTGAAAAATGACATGTCATTTTTGGGCGGTGCCCATCATTATCGAATCACCTTCTTGCCCGCCATATAAGGCACCAAAGCCTCTGGCACGTTTACACTTCCATCTTCATTTTGATAATTTTCC
>CAYPUN010000195.1:0-336 GCA_964413985.1 uncultured Rickettsia sp.
AATTTTGATCCTTCAACTTTAACTTTCAGCGGCACAGCGCCAAGTGAAAGTGGAAATTTTTCAGTAAAAATTATTGCAACTGATGCGAATGGAAATTCTTCATTCGCAACTGCAAGGCTCACTGTGGATAACAGCGTGGTTGTTGGCACCGGCGGCAATGATAACATGGTTGGCACTGCCGGAAATGATGTTATAAATGGCGCGGCGGGCGATGATATTATCAATGGTGGCGATGGCAATGACGTGATTTATGGCGGTGCAGGCAATGACCAACTTTTATCTGGCAGCGGCTCTGATCGCTTATATGGCGAGGCTGGAAATGACATTTTGCGCGGC
>CAYPUN010000195.1:346-2448 GCA_964413985.1 uncultured Rickettsia sp.
CCAGGCTGCGGAGGAAGAGCGGCAGCCAGACAGCCCACGCCGCCCAGTACCACCATGGGAATCATGGCCCAGGGAGTGGCGCTGACCCCGGCGCAGATGCCCAGCAGGCTGCCCCCAATAAACGCTCCTTGGGCAATGGTGTGCAAATTCTTGATGGCGGAGATGGCAATGACACGCTTTATAGCTCTGGCAGCGGCAATGGCGACACACTCACTGGTGGCGCTGGTTCCGACCGATTTGTTATAAGCAATAGCATAATTTCAAACGACATCATCACCGATTTCAACATCAATGATGCAAATGAAAAAATTGATCTTTCAAACTTTGTTGCTTCAATGCACGGATTCCAAACGCTGAACAACCTTTCACAACTTTCAATTTCGCAAGTTGGATCTGACGCATTAATCAACATCGACAATTCATCAAAAACTATCACTGTAAAAAATGTGCGTGCCACAGATTTAACTGCAGATAAATTTATTTTGAACAACGCACCAACCCTTGCTGCGTCTATTGCCAATCAAAAAGTTTTTATCACCAAAGATTTCAATTTAAATTTTGCTAATAAATTTAGCGATCTTGATAATGACGTTTTAACATATCGCGCAACACTTGCCGATGGCTCGCCTTTGCCATCTTGGCTCAATCTCAACTCTGCCAATGCAACATTGTCTGGAAGTGCTCCAAACGCGGCTGCAGAGCTCAACATAAAACTAACCGCAATTGATCGATATGGCGCTGAAGTTTCTGCAAATTTTAAAATTAACGTTGACGATCACGCAATTTTTGGCACTGCAGATAATGACGTTTTAAATGGAACCCAAGCAAGCGAAGGCATTTATGGTGGCGCGGGTGATGATGAGATTTTTTCTGGTGGTGGTCTTGATCAAATTTTTGGTGAAGATGGAAATGACATTTTGCGCGGCAATAGTGGTGGCGTGCAAATTCTTGATGGCGGCAATGGCAATGACAGGCTTTATGCTTCTGTTGGCAACAACACTCTTATTGGCGGCGCCGGTTCCGACACCTTTATCATCAGCAACAGCACGTCTTCAAATGATATTATAACAGATTTCAACATCGCAGATGCTAATGAAAAAATTGATTTATCGCCATTTACAAATTCTGCAACAGACATCTCGCAGCTAGTTTTTGAGCAGATTGGCGCCGATACAAAAATTAGTTTTGTTGGCAATTCCAAAACTATTTTAATCAAAAATGTCAACAAAACACAATTGACAGCAAGCAAGTTTATTGGCCTGACCGACAACGCCAACAACCCTAACGCAGTCAATATCAACGGCACTTCAAGCAATGACAATCTTGTTGGTGGCGCGGGTGATGACATCATCAACGGCAATGCTGGCAACGACACAATTCGCGGTAACCTTGGCAGCAACACACTCACTGGCGGCGCGGGTGACGACATCTTCATCATCAGCAAAAATGCTGGCAAAACAGATGTGATAACAGACCTTGAAGCCTTTGACAGCCTGCAATTTAGCGGCTTTGCAACTGGCACAAAATTGTCAGATTTTTCTTATGTTGAAAATGGCAGCAGCGTCACTTTCAATTTGGGCGATGGGCAAAATTTAACTTTCCAAAATATTAAAGCAGCGGATGTTTTGTTGTTTTCATCATTCACTTCGCAAGTGAATTTAAGCGATTCGAGCGCGGTTATTTCTTATACTGGAACTGCTGGAAATGACAAAATTATTATATCAACAAATTATCGCGATGGCAATTATGTCAATGGTGGCGACGGCAATGATTTAATTTCTGGCAATGCGCAAGATGATGTGATCAACGGCGGCAAAGGCAATGATTTCATGCGCGGCGGCAATTGGTCTGACATTTTCGAGATCAACAAAAATGCAGGCGACAAAGACACTATTCTTGATTTAAAGATAAACGACATGGTTGATTCAATTGTGTTGAAAGGCTTTGCAGATAGCAATCTTGCTAATTATGCAGCAACACAAATTGGCAATGATGTTTTGATAAATCTTGGCGATGATCAAACTTTAACTTTAAAAAATTTCAAAGTTGCAGATGTGCCTTACATTGCGAATTATGAAAATAAGATTTATGTCTCGAGCGAT
>CAYPUN010000196.1:0-2429 GCA_964413985.1 uncultured Rickettsia sp.
CGCCTGACACTGCAAGTTGCGGGCCTGATGATGTGCAAAATATTACAAATCAAGGTTCGGGCTATACAAGTGTTTATGTCAATTTTGTCAATGGCGGGCTTGACATTGCCAACAAATCTTTTTGCAAAAGGCCAGCTTGTAAGCCGATAGTTCGAAACCAATATCGATGCGTTAGTGCATTAAGAGTTGTTCCAACTGATGGTTCTCCTGTTATAGAGAGCAATACTATCACTGGCAATGATGCAATGGATGTTGCTCTAAACAGCGAATGCAGCACCACAGAAAAATTTGCCTGCACCACCTCTGACGGCACAACAATGACAGGCAATCCCGCGCTTGACACAACAAGAAACCCAAGCTGCGATAGCTCAGGCGCTGGTTCAAGCTGCGTTTATAACGCCACCGACAAAAGAAGCTATTGCTACAGAACCTTAACTTGCGTTGGAAATTATTGCGTAAAAATACTAGATTGCAATTTGCCTGAAAATTCCAGCAACAAAGATTGCGCAATTGCTTCCAACACCGCAATTCCAGATGGCACAATCGATCCATTTGAATCATGGTTTTATCGCCCAATTCCTGCCGCTGATGCTTATGATGCGGGCAATGGCTTGATTCACACTATGAGCGGTGATATGTGTTATACAGAGGGTGATTTGCATAATCGTAGATTGGGAAGAACCATATGGTTTTTTTGGACTAGCTATTGGTTTCACAGCTCGTGGATAGATGAGCCAAGGTCTCCTGGGGCTTGCGGCACACCAAGAGACGGTGGTCGCGGCGGTGGATATATCTATCTTGGAGGCACTGGAGGCTTGCTTTATAACCGACCAAGCGGGAGTACTATTTATTTTAAAGGCTATGCCAGAACCGATTTTTCTTCTGCAGTGCCACAACATAAGGTTACGGTTTGTTTGCGCTTTAGAAACACTCTAGCGCTACGCGCTCTTGGCGAGAGAGAATGCGGTGTCAATGCGTGGTTTGACGATTTCACCAGTCAAGCTTGTGGACAAGATGAGTGTCGCGAGCTTACTGTGAGAGAGGACGATGGCAGTGATTGCTTGATGAACTCTGATCTGGCAAGTGCAAGTGGAAGCGACAAAGGTTGTGCCGCCTTGATTGACGATCTTTTGAGGGTGCGTGCCGTAAAATACAACGATAAAATTTGTGCTTATTTGGACGCAAAAGGGCATTTGGCTTATAACGGCATGTTCTTTGATGGCACTGAATCCATCACCTTTCCAAATGATGACATGATTCATCCAGCCAGCGTTTGCGTCAATGATCCAACCAGTGCCAATGGCATCAATTGCTCTGGTTTTAGCAGCAACTCTTCCAGAGAGTCGGCGCAAAAATGGCGCACAATTTTGCGGGCGCAATATGTTGGCAACAACAGGCCGGCAAGTTCTACCTTGCGTGGATATCTTGACAAAGCAGGCAGGCTTTATCGCGAGCAGCCATGTCCAAAGGTCACTTTAAAGCTGCCGCCGCCTGATCTTTATAATGTTGGCAACGTTACAAATTCAAGCAAATTATTTACGCCACCAATTCGCATCAGAAACGCCGTGAAAATTCGCGGTGGCGAAGACGTGGTGGTTGGAACCGGCGTTGCTTCTTTGGGAAAAACAGATTTTCATAAGCCAGAAATCAAAGTGCAATATGGATCGACAATTTATAAAATGAGCTTGGGCTTTGGCTATACTGGATATGAAACTGACACAGATGCTGAGAGCTATCCAGCTTCTCCGGGTGCTTTAACTGCAACAACTAATTTCAACGGCAAAGATTATGAGGCCGAGCTTTTTGTGCGCAAAGAATTTTTCTATAATATTGGTTTGCCGCAATTTTGTTTATATCAAAAACTTAAAGATCAAAATGGCATTTATATTGATCCGCTGCGCGTTGGTTGCGTTGAAAGAAATTATCCAGATATCAACAACGCCAATGATTATGCGATGGATCACTCATTGCCACTGCGCAAAGTGATGATTTATCCAAAGGTTGGCAATACTTATAACGATTCGTCAATTGTTTTGCGCTATGTTGATGGTGGTGAAAATAAAACTTTCAACAATTGTGCTGGCGATGATTCTTGCACGCCAGAATTGATTTTGAAAAATACTGACTCCACTCAACCAACTTGCGATCAAAATATCGAAAATCACAAAGTGTGTGTGCAGCGCGAACAATGCAGTGCAATTTATATTGAGTGCATTCAAAACGAAGTTGCACTCAGCAACGCCAGAAATGCTGGTTTGGATTTTCAACAATTCTTGTCGGTGCGTGATAATTGCAACAACAATTTAGTGCCTTTGTGCAATAGAAAAAAAGGCATAACTCTTGGTGGTGGAGACATCAATAACCTAACACCGCCACCGTAGCTGAGGTTAGCGAGACCGAGGCCAAGCGCTCGCCCCGCGCACCCTACA
>CAYPUN010000197.1:0-2392 GCA_964413985.1 uncultured Rickettsia sp.
TACGGCAACCTCTTCAAAGAGCCGGGGGCGTCTCTTTGAAGAGCTAAGCGGGGCGCAGTAGCTAAGCCAAATTAAAATTATAACACTCACACTTTGTCAGATATAAATGACAACCACGCAATCGTTTTTTTATTATTTTTTTTATTAAAAAATTTTTATGTTTAGCATAATTTATTTAGCACTAGTGTTATTTTTGAAGTTTAAATTGACGTTTTGGATATTGGGGCCGTTGCTTATAATCGATATTGCGATTTTTGTGATTTATGGGGATGTGTTATAATTTTTTCTTGCAAAATGAATTTCTTATCAGCTTTTGCATCAAGAAATTTAAGAGCAAAACTGTCAGTTATAAATGACAGTTTTGCCAAATCTCAAATCTTATCCACCTTCTTCCACTCTGCCAAAAACTCTAGCAAATAAGGTCTTTGCTCACCATGCTTTTGCAAAAATTCAACCAACTCTTCGCGCGATTTTTTAAACATCTCTTTGTTTGTCGAACCAGTGTGGCATTGATACGCCAAATATAGCAAATAAGTATTAATCACATCCGTTTCGCAATAATTTCTAATTTCGGCCAAGCGACCTTGATCAAAAAAATCTTGCACCATTGACCCGTCAATGCCAGTTTTACCAGGTAAATTAAGGCACGCGCACACTTCGTTCATTTTTATACGAGCCGATGCACCAAAATCAGAAAAGGCATCAGCCAAGTCGCAGTGCCAGTCGAGCGAATATTTTTGGTTATAATTGTTCCATTTGTCGCCCATTTTATAAAGCCATGGCGCGTCAATGCCATAGCGCATTGCACGATATTTTAAAACTGGCAAATCAAAATTTTTGCCGTTGAAGCTCACAAAACGTGGCGTTTTCTTTTTTAAGTGCGAAAAAAATCCGCGCACAATTTCTTCTTCGCTGGCTGACGCGTCGCCACCAGAGCGCAAATCAACAATGCGATAAAATTCTTGGCCCTGATCGCCTCGCACAATTTCTGCTTCCAAAAAGCTGATTGCAACCACGCGGTGAAAGGGTTGGCGCAAAAACGAATTTTTGCCATCAGTGATTTTCAAATGATAATCGACTAGTTTTTGGCGCAAATCGGCCACATTTTCTGATTCAATTCCAAGTAAATTTTTGGCAACTGCGGTGTCAGGAATTGTCTCTATATCGAAAACAAATAAATTTTGATGTTGCATTTAGGGTGATTTAAAAATTAAATTAGGATCGTGCAATTTGCGTGTAAAAACATGCAAATAATATTAAGTTATTGAGAAAAACAATGCGAGCAATTTTTATGACCAAAACCGGCGACGCCAGTGTTTTGAAGATCAAAGAGGTTGAAGATCCAAAGCCAAATAAGGATCAAATTTTAATTCGTCACACCGCAATTGGCGTGAATTTTTTTGACGTGGCTTATCGCAAAGGGCAATATAAATTGCCGCCAACCCAAACTATTCTTGGCATGGAAGGGTGTGGTGTTATCGAGGCAATTGGTTCAAACGTGACAGGATTTAAAGTTGGCGAAAGAGTTGCTCACGCCACAAATGGTGTGGGTTCATACGCTGAAAAATGCGTGGTTGACAAAGAGCGCGTAATCATCGTTCCAACAAATGTTGGCGACACTCTTGTGGCCGGTTCGCTCTACAAAGGCTTGATGGCGCAAACTTTATTGCATCGTGTGTTCTTTGTAAAAAGAGCGAAGAGAATTTTGGTTCACGCTGCTGCTGGCGGCGTTGGACAATTTTTGTGTCAATGGGCGCGAAGCTACGGCGTTGAAGTGATTGGCACTGTTGGTTCGGAATTGAAAATGGCAAGAGCTCAAGCAAATGGCTGCGCGCACGTTATCAACTATAAAAGCAAAAATTTTGTGCAAGAGCTGGCAAACCTCACGCAAGGCGGCGGTGTTGGTGTTGTTTATGATGGCGTTGGCAAAGACGTGATCGAAAAATCTCTCGAATGCTTGTGGCCCTTGGGCTTACACGTTTCTTATGGTGAATCTTCTGGCTCAACAGAAAATTTAAACCTCAATTTGTTGGTGTCAAATTCGCTATTTTTAACGCGTCCATCTTTGGCAATTTATAAAGCAAACAGAATCGAGCTGGCCCTTGCTGCGTCTGATCTCTTCGACCTTCTTGCCAAAGGAGTTTTGAAGCCGCAAATCACAACTTATCCTTTTAGCGATGTTGCTAAAGCGCATCAAGCCCTAGAGTCTCGCGCCTCGATGGGTTCTTTGGTGTTGACTTTGTGAGGAATTGTTATATTCTAACTGCAGTGAAATAGGCTTAGCTATAGTAGTGCGCCCCGCTGGCGACCTTTTTTTAAGGCGCGTAGGCTTAAAAAAAGCGTAGCGGGGCGCACTACGATTGCTAAGCCGATTTCACTGCAGTTAGGTTTG
>CAYPUN010000198.1:0-1123 GCA_964413985.1 uncultured Rickettsia sp.
AAGAGAATTTTTCCAGCAAATGAGTTGTTTTGTCAATTCTTTTTGCATAATTTTGCGCAATTAATTCGTGGTGGAATTTTTTGTGCTTTGGCGCCGAAATTTTTTCTTTGTCAAAAATATAAACTGGTTTTCCAGTGGAACATACTTCAGAAATCATAGCAACAGAATCTCCAGTGACAACAAAAAAATCACTAAATCCAACAATTGCTAAATATGGATTTTCGCCGCTTTTTATTTCTTGCCAATTAAAAAATTTAAAATCGCCCTGAAGCGTTGATTTTATTGCGTTTGTAACTTCATTTGAAGTTCGTCTGCTGTTTAAAACCAGCAATTTAGCATTCATATCTTTTGCTATTTTGCAAGTTTGTTTCACCAAATTTGTTGCAGAATTTTTGTCGAATTTTGTGATCTTCGAATCGCCGCCAATCAACAGCGCGATCTTGGTTTTTTTATAATCGCGAAACCACGATTCAAATTTTTCGCACTCGGCTTTTATGGCGTTTTCGTTGGTTTTGGTCATGGCTCCCAAGGTGCGGATAACGTTGCTGTGCGCGCCTTTGAGCTTGTCGTGAAGTGGCAAAATTATGAAGTCGAATTTGTCGAGCGCAAAATCGGGATTCATAATGTGGATGATTTTGCTACGATTTTGTGATTGTTGTTTGATATGCAGCGAAACTGGTGCAGATCTGCGTCCGGCGGCGATCACTATTCTTGGAAAATAGTCGAAACTGGCAATTTTTTTGCGGCTGGCACACTTTAAACCAAAGAGCGAAGAGCGTAAAATAAAATTGGGCAAGAACGAAAAAAAGCCATATTCAATGCCAATAATTCGCGATTCAAAACCAATTTCGTTGGCAAGGCCGATGGCTTGCGAATAGTTGCCCGGACGGTTATCGGCGATGATCCAAATTTCGTCTTTAATTGGCTTTGTCATTTATTTTTTTTCCTTCAACTTTGCGGCAAGTTTTTTTACAACATTTGGCGAAACAAAATTTGAAATATCGCCGCCAAGCCTTGCCACTTCTTTGACGAACTTCGATGCAATGAAATGGTTGTTTTCAGATGCAGGCAGAAAAATTGTTTGAATTTTTGGGTTCAGTTTTGCGTTCATGCCAAACATTTG
>CAYPUN010000198.1:1223-2378 GCA_964413985.1 uncultured Rickettsia sp.
ATGTCGAGGTGGCCGAAGGTGACTGGGTCAAATGTTCCGGGGTAGATTGCGATTTTTGTCGTCATAATATTTTTGGTTCTGGTCATTTTTATATTTTAATATTACTCTACTAAATTGTAGTTATAAATGAAAATCACAATTATTTCAATTGGTAAGTTTGAAAATTCGCCGCATCGAGCTGTTTTTGAGAATTATCTGAAGCGTATGAAATGGGATGTTGAGCTGCGCGAATTTGAGTTGAAAAATGCGAAGAATTTTTCGGTGGATAAGTTGAAGGAGGAAGAAGGAAAATTGATTCTCAAGGCAATAAGGACGGGGTCTGTGGTGGTGGCACTTGATGAAAAAGGTAAAGAGTTTTCTAGTCAAAATTTTGCAAAATTGCTTAGTGATTATTCGCTTCATGGCAGTTCAAATATCACGTTTGTTATTGGCGGAGCTTGTGGTCTTGGGGCGGAGGTTTTGCAAAAGGCGCAGTTGAAAATGTCGTTTGGATTGATGACTTTTCCGCATTTGATGGTTCGGGCGATATTGATTGAGCAGCTTTATCGCGCGCAGTCGATTATTGCGGGGCATCCTTATCATCGGGAATAATTTTTTTTGAGGGCTTAAAAATATGTTAAATAATAAAAAATTATCGGAAATTTTGCGCGTAAATCATGCTGGAGAATTTGGCGCGAAGGTGATTTATGATGGGCAGATCAGTGCGCTGAAATTGAAGAAAGATCAAGACAGCGTTGAGTTGGTGAAGCATATGAAAGAACAAGAAGTTGTGCATTTTGATTATTTTGACAAAGAAATTGTGGCGCAAAAAATTCGCCCGACAATTATGCAGCCGGTGTGGAGGGTTGGTGGATTTGCGCTTGGATTTTTGACAGCGCTGGCGGATAAAAGAGCGGCGATGTGCTGCACCACGGCGGTTGAAGAGGTGATTGATGAGCATTATCGCGATCAGCTGGAGGTGCTGCAAAAAACCGAGAATTTGAGCGAGAAAGAGAAAGAGTTGGTGGAAAAAATTGAGAAATTTCGGCAGGAGGAGTTGGAGCATCGTGATATTGGATATGAGCATGATGCGGCGCAGCTGCCTTATTTTAAGCCGCTTTCGGGGTTTGTGAAGATGGCGACGAAGTTTGCGATTGCGGTTTCTAAGAGGGTTTA
>CAYPUN010000199.1:0-2378 GCA_964413985.1 uncultured Rickettsia sp.
CTGCCTCCGGTGATTAGAAATTTTTGGTTTTTGTTGTTTAAATTTATCATAAATTATTTTAAGTTTTTTATTACAAATTCTTCAAACGAGTTCACCGCCGCATTGCGATTTGTGTGTTTGAGCAACGAAAAATGACTATCTTTTAAAGCTGGCAAAAAACGCGATCTGATAATTTTAATTTCTGGCGGAACAATTGTGTGCGGCAAAACTGTAATTCCAAGGCCAGCTCTAACAGCGGCCATCTTGCCTGCATAGCTGTTACTAGAAAAAGACAGGCGCCATTTAATCTTTTTTTTGTCAAGAGTATTGATAGCTTTTTTGCGATAAAGGCAAGGCTGCGGAGAAAGCACCAATGGAATTGGCTGTCCTTTTTTTATCAATCCAGAATCTCCCGCCCATTCAAGCTTTTCTGAGAGCAGCTCCAGCTCGTGGCTAAACTCGTGTGGCGGGCTCATTTTAACAATCACCAAATCAAGTTCTTTTTGCTTGAATTTTTGATATAAATTGAGAGTTAAATCGCATTCTATGTTGAGCAAAATTTTAGGATGTATTTGCGAAAACTCGCGCAAAACATCATAAAGAAAAACGCTGGCAAAATCTTCGGTGACACCAAATCTCACCTCGCCCTTTAAATCAGGGCCTCTAAAGCAATCTATCGCTTCGCGATGAAGCGCAAATATTTGCCTAACATACCCCAAAAAAATTTCACCTTCATTGGTTAAAGCGAATGTTTTTCCTCGCGCAAATAATTTTTTGCCAACAAAATTTTCTAGCTTAGCTATTTGCTGACTCACCGCTGACTGAGTTCTGCCCACACTGTTGGCGGCTTTTGTAACGCTTCCCGTATCCGCAACCGCTATAAAACACTGCGCTGATATAGTGTCGATGGTCATAAGATTTTCTAATATTCGTTATAAGAATTATGAGTTTTACTTTTATAGCAAGAAAAGCTTATATAGTCAACAATTATTATAAAGTTTTCTAATAACTAAATTTGATAAAAATATGGATTCTATTTTTTATATAGACGGTTTGGCAAAGGTTGTGATATTCTTGATTGTCTTCATCGGCTTGGTTGTAGGGCTTTTTGCCAAACAATATCTTAAGGGGGATTCGAGATATAATTTGTTTTTTGTTACACTGCCACTGATTATTGCTTTTGTTACAATAACAGCAATTGCCAACAACATTTTTGTCTTCTTGCTGTCTTGGCTTGCAAGCAATGCTGTCTTGGTTGCAATGATGATTCACAAGCCGCAATGGAAAGCAGCTCTTGCATCTGGAAAATTGGCGGCAAAAAATTTTCTGATTGGATTTTTCTGCTTAAGCCTTGCGCTGATGCTGCTTTATAACCAGTCTGGTCAAAGCTCGATTCAATCTATAATTGCTTTTGAATATCAAGATCAAACAAAGTTGATAATTGCACTGCTGCTCATTTTGATTGCGGCGATGACGCAATCGGCAATTTATCCTTTTAGCTCTTGGCTTACTAGCTCGCTCAACTCCCCAACTCCCGTATCAGCAATAATGCACGCAGGACTTGTAAATGGTGGAGGGATTTTGCTGGCACGATTTGCCGAACTTTATTTTAAATTTCCAGAAATTCTGACTTTGGTTTTTGCAATCGGCATCACAACTGCATTGATTGGAACTTTTTGGAAGCTAATACAAAGCAGCGTTAAAAACATGTTGGCCTGCTCAACCATTGGGCAGATGGGCTTTATGATAGCTCAATGCGGGCTTGGATTATTTTCTGCAGCAATTGCGCATCTGTTTTGGCATGGCTGCTTCAAATCTTATCTTTTTTTAACTTCTGGTTCGGCAGCGCAAGAAAAAAAATTTAATCTCAACTATCCGCCAAGCCTTCTCTCTTTTGCTTTGGCGATAGTTTGTGGAGCACTTGGAATTTTGAGTTTCTCAGCTATTGCAAATAGAAATTTAACTTGTTGTTGCTTTTATTGCTGCAACTCATTTTGCACTAAATGCTTTGCACGAAAAACCTCTGATTAATTTGCCAATCGCAATAGCTCTAACATCGATTGCGGGTGGGCTTTATGGCGCCAGTGTTCATATTATAGAATCTTATTTGTCAACGTCTCACCTCTATCAACCTCAGGCGCTAAACGCTTTTCATGTTGTTGCGATTTGTATCTTTGTTTTGCTGTGGCTGGGACGGCTTTTTGTTCACAATCCAAAAAAAGCAATGCTGCATTTGATGGCAAAATTTTATGTTAAAGCTTTAAATGCAAGCCAGCCCGTGCCAAATGCGGTTACGGCCAATCGCAATCAATATAAATTTTAGGAGGAATATGCAAAATATACTAAGGGTTGAAAAAGAAAATCAAGATGTTGCGAAGCTTTCAAAGGCTGCGTGGGGC
>CAYPUN010000200.1:0-2337 GCA_964413985.1 uncultured Rickettsia sp.
AGCGCAAGAGGTTGGAACTTTCAAGATTTATGTTTCGTTGTCGAAAGAGTTTTTGGAAAATGCGAAGGGAGAAAATATAATTTTAGACGCCGCCATTAGTGATGATAATGGCAAGGTCAATCAGTTGAAGATGGTTTTTGTTGCTAGCGATAATTAGTGTGAGATTATCGCTAGTGTTGCAGAGGTTTATTGATTGCTAGGAGTTTTGTTTTTGTTGCTCGCGTCTACCTTAGCAGAGCCTGGTCGCATTGAAACCGCCGACGAGCCCGCAACACTAGAAGGTCCGCCACCACCAGGAAGATAATCTCTTCGAACCACACTGTGCACATTAACCGGCGCAGCTGACGAAGCCTTCCTTTGAGAACTCGCAGTAGGACTCATGTAGCTATGAACAGCGCGAGCAGAAGAAGCTGCATTTGCAGCACCAGCCCCTTTCTCATCCACCCTCCCACCAGCAGAAACCGCCGACACAGAACGATCTTTAGCCCCCTCAACCTCTTTCAACCTATTCTCAACAGCATCTTTCACAAATTTTAAAATATCCTCCACACCTTTTTTTACATCAGTTTCACTTGAAAGCGCCTGACCGTTAAATTTAGCTTTCGCCTCAAATAAAAACTTCATAGCCGACACAAATCCAGCTGAGCGAACTTGCTTAGGATCTTTAGGCACAAGAAAATCTAACGAGTTTCTAGCCTGCAACAATTCATCTTTGCCCGCTTGCTCAGCCAATTCTTTTGTTGACAACAAAAGAGCCATCAAACCCTCATGCGGATAAAATACCTTACTATCCTTTTGTGGAGAATCATAATTTGCTAAACGCATAATATTTGCAACTAGAGAAGATTTTATCAGCCCCTTCGCCTCAACAACAAAGCCCATTTTGGTCATTTGCTCTTTAGCGCTAGATTTTTCAGCCGCAGCAATCAAGCTCCACAACATTGTTTTTTTACCATCCTTAGGCTTCTTAATTTCAAAACAAGAAGATTGCGGAATCGCAACAGGAAAGCCACCTTGGCCCGGCATCAAACTCAAAGCAGCTTTTTGCTTTTGTGCATCAGTAGGATTGTCACCAGCTTTTTGAATTTCTACGTCAATCGTGCCAAATCTATCTTTAGGAAAACTCAAATCTGTAACAGAAATTTCATCGCCCTTCAGCTCTTTAATCTCATTCATGAGAGTCTTACCCTCTTTCGTAACTTTTAAAAATTTTGCGAATAAAGGCTCAATTAAATCTTTATATAATTCTTTATAGCGAAGATCATTGCCTTTTAAGTCTTTTGTTTTACCCCCCTTTATCATGTCACGTCCAGAATTAACATGGACATACATCGCCTTGAACAAATCCTTAGATTCCTCGCTCAAACTATCCAACCCAAAAACTTCCTGAAGCTTGCCATAAAAACCTTCGATACCTTTATCGGCCAATGTCTGATCAAGCATGTAATCAAGCAAAATAACTTCTAGCGACTCTTCAAGCAGCTCTCTGCCTGCAGTGCGCAACTTGACTTCTAGCACTTTTTCTGCTTCAGCAGATGCAAAAGGCACAAACTCCCATTCGCCATGATCATTTTGAACAACGTTGTCAGAAGCAATCAGCTTATCTTCCAACAACTTCTTTTTATCTTGAGCAAGACCTTCGCTTTTAAAATTTTTTACAATCAAGTTAAAAGATTCTTGGCTAATTTTATTACCAAGACCACCTCCAACCGCACCCACAGCGCCATCAGCACGAACGCCAACCAAATTTGGCACGTTCAGATTATTTCCCGAATCCCCCAGAATCTCCGAAATTTTTGTCCAATCTGCAAGCGAGAAACCTTTTTGCAATTGAATTGATTTTTCAACACCAGCCTTTGTAAGATAAGCTGCAAATTGTGAAATAAAGCGCACATAAGCTTCCTGCTTAAATTGCAAATCTATTTCTTCAATTCCACATTCTTGACCGAGATTAAATTTGGTTTGAACAGCCGGAGATTTTGCGTTGTAAAAATCTTCAAATAATTTAGATATTTTGACACCAGCAACATCGATATCTTGTATTTTTTCATAGTCTGGCAGAGCGTCTAAAAACTGGATATCTTCCGGTTTAATTGTCGAAAAATTTTTCTCGCCAATCGCTTTTTTAACTGTATTTTTAACATTACTCTTAAAGTTTGTTACGCGTAGTCCGTCCATAAAATAAATAAATTACATAATTAAAAAACCGCCTCGCTTTTCCACAAAAAACAAGGCTCCACAAAACTATCTAATTAAAAAAATTATTAAAAGCAAGAAATATCAACCCTTCACCCACTTCCCATCCACCTTCTTATAAGAATTCACCTTCGAAAATTT
>CAYPUN010000201.1:0-2324 GCA_964413985.1 uncultured Rickettsia sp.
TATAAATGACAAAAATTTGATTATTAATTTTTGGTAATTATTTCTTAATTATAAGTGATATTAACCCTTAGACGCGACTGAGCCACGGTTGGAGCGTCTAAGGGTTAATATCACTTATAATTAAGAAATAATTACCTCATTTTACACTTCTTTAAAATTTTCCACAAATGAATCTACTTGCAGAAATTTATCAGCACAAATTGATTGAGGTTCGCGAAGCCAAGAAGCGCGTGCGTTTGGAAGAGTTGTGCAAGAAGATAAAATGTGCAGAAAATAAGCCGAAAGATTTTGTGCAAGCGCTGCAAAGCAAGATAAATCAAGGGTCTAACGCGCTTATTTGCGAAATCAAGAAGGCTTCACCCTCGCGGGGATTGATTCGCGCTGATTTTGATGCGGCGCAAATTGCGCAGATTTATGCGGCGTCGGGTGCGGCGTGCTTGTCAGTTTTAACTGACAAAAAATATTTTATGGGTGATGATGAATATCTGGTTCAGGCGCGCGCAAGTGTTGATTTGCCGATACTTCGCAAAGATTTTATTGTTGATGCATATCAAATTTATGAAGCGAAAATGTTGGGTGCAGATTGCATTTTATTGATTGTTGCGATGCTTGATGACTCTAAGCTGCGCGAGCTTGAGCAAGTGGCGCTTGAAATTGGTTTGTCGGTGTTGATTGAGGTGCATAATGAAGAAGAAATGCATCGTGCATTGAAGATGAAAAGCAAGTTGATTGGGGTGAATAATCGTAATTTAAAAACTTTGGAAGTTGATTTGCAGACCTCGCTGCGATTGGCGCAAATGGTGGATAAAAGCCGTCTGCTTGTTGGGGAGAGTGGTATAAAAAATATTGCGGATATTCGAAAATTAAAAGCTGCCAACATCAATGCTTTTTTGATTGGTGAGCATTTTATGTTGCGGGGGGATTTTGCGGATGAGGTGGAGAGTTTTGTGAAGGCTTAGTTGTTGAGTATAATTAAAAAGGATGCTCATCACTCTATAGCAGGGTAATAACCCTTAGACGCGTCTAAGGGTTATTACCCTGCTATAGAGTGATGAGCATCCTTTTTAATTATACCTGTTTTTTAATTGTTTTTTTAACTACGCTTTTTTTGGGGTTGTGATGTAAAATTCAATATTCCATTTGCGGCTGTCACTGCTGTGCTGAAGCAGCCTTGCAAAAGATATCCACCCGTTGGGGCTTCCCAGTCTAGCATTTCGCCGGCGGCGAAAACTCCTGTTTTATTTTTTAACATAAAATTTTCATCCAAAGATTCGCGTTTGATCCCTCCGGCTGTAGAGATGGCGCGGTTGATATTTGTGGTTGAGGTTAGGGTGATTGGTAGATTTTTTAGATGAGCGGCAAGGATTTCTGGTGTTGCTTTTGCGAGCTCGCTGGTGGGGATTAGTTCGTTTAGCAAAGCGATGGCAACTGGCGGAAATCCTGCTTTGCGCAAATAATTGCTTAGTGATTTTTTGTTGCGAGTTTGTAGTTTTTTTGCTAATTCTAAAAGCGGCATTTCGGGGCGCAAATCTAAATATAAAATTGCTTCGCCATCGGTTTCAATAGATTGACGCAAATGGGCGGAGAGGGCGTAAATAGCGACTCCTTCGACACCTTGCTTTGTGATAATCATTTCTCCTTTGTGGGAAAAATTTTTATGTTTAACGGCGAGAGATTTTAGTGGAGTTCCGGCAAAATTTTTGATTAGATAATCGGACCATTTGGTCACGAAGCCGCAATTGGCGGGGCGCAGCTTCGAAATTTCTATGTCATCTTTTGACAATATATCAACCCAAGAACCATCTGATCCCAAATGCGGCCAAGAGGCTCCACCAAGTGCTAGCAAGGTTGCATCGGGTTTTATTTTGACAATATTTTTGTCGGCATCTTGAAATATTAAGTCTTCACCATCAAAGCCTTGCCAAGAGTGACGCGGGCGATAATTGACGCCAAGTTCATCCAGTCTTTTAAGCCACGCACGCAGCAATGGCGAGGCTTTCATGCTGCGTGGAAAAATTCTGCCACTGCTGCCAACAAAAGTTTCTTGCCCAAGATCTTCGCACCATTTTCGTAATTTTTGCGCATCAAAATTTTTGATATGAGGCGCAAGCCAATTTGACGCTTCAAAATAGCGCGTTATAAATTTTTCGAGAGGCTCACTGTGCGTAAGGTTCAGGCCACCTCTTCCTGCCATCATAAATTTGCGCCCCAATGTTGGCATCGCATCATACACGGTCACGCAATATCCAGCACCAGCGCCAGCAATAATTTCAGCCGCCATCAAACCACTAGGCCCGCCGCCTATAATTGCGATATTTTTAGTC
>CAYPUN010000202.1:0-2319 GCA_964413985.1 uncultured Rickettsia sp.
ATTTACTGAAGTTGGATATGTTGGCCGCGATGTAGAATCAATCATCCGCGACTTGCTTGAAGTGGCCATCAAAGACATCAAAACGCGCATGAAAAAAAACGTCGAGCAAAAAGCGCGCGAACATGCTAAGAAAAAAATCCTCAAAGTTTTGGTGGGCGAAAATGCGCTTGACGAAACTCGCGAAAAATTTGCTGCACAGCTTGACAGCGGCGAGCTTGATGAGCGTGAAATTGAAATTGACGTTCTCGATTCTTCTTCTGCATCAAGTGGTTTTGATTTTCCGGGTGGCCACATTGGCATGATAAACATCACCGAAATGCTTGGCAAAGCCATGGGCAGTGACAAAAAAAAGAAAGCGCGCATGACAGTTGCCGACGCTTACAAAACACTCACTGACGAAGAATCTGCAAAAATGATCGACGAAGACAAAGCGGTGAAAGAAGCCGTGAAATCAGTTGAAAATGACGGCATAGTTTTTCTTGACGAGATCGACAAAATCTGCGCCCGCGAAAATTTAAAAGGCGGCGACGTTTCACGCGAAGGCGTGCAGCGCGACTTGTTGCCGTTGGTTGAAGGCACCACAGTCAGCACCAAATATGGCCTCATCAAAACCGATCACATTTTGTTTATTGCATCTGGCGCATTTCATCTTTCAAAACCATCGGATTTATTGCCTGAGTTGCAAGGCCGCCTCCCAATTCGCGTGCAGCTGCAACCGCTGACAGAAGAAGATTTGCTGCGCATTTTGGTTGAGCCGGAATCAAGTTTAATCAAACAATATAGCGCCTTGATTGCTGTTGAAAAAGTAAAATTAAATTTTGCTGAAACTGGCACAAAACAAATTGCCAAAATTGCTCACAAAATAAACGGTGAAGTTGAGAACATTGGCGCCAGAAGGCTTCACACGCTTCTTGAAAAAATTCTTGAAGATGTAAGTTTTGGTGCATCAGAAATGAAATCGGGCAGTGGTGTTGAAATTGATCAAAAATATGTTGATGATCATTTGGGTGATTTGGCCAACAAAAAAACCGATTTGTCGAAGTTTATTTTGTAAAAATTTACTCCCAACCAATCACGCTATAACCCTTGCGCGCCAAGCAATTTGAAACATAATTTTGCTTGATGTGATCTGGAGAAACTTTATCTTCGCCTGCAACTCCAAGGCCACCTGCAGCAGCGCCAATGCCGGCTCCAATAACAGCTCCTGTGGCAAGAGATTTTACAGTGTTGCCAAATAAAACTCCGGTTACAGCACCAATCACAGAACCAATAATAGCTTTGCGACCCGCTTCTTTAGCGGCGCGGCGCATTTTGTATTGTTTTAAATATGCGTCGGCGTTTTTTGTGCATTCGTCAATATCTTGCTTTGCAGTCTCTTCGCCATTTTGCAAATAGGTTGAGTTTTGATCGAGAATTGGTTTGTATGATGAGCAAGAGGTGAGGGCGATGATGGTCAGAAATGCTATGAGAAATTTCATATTTTTTGTTTTTAAATTTGAAATTTATTTTTTTACGGATGTTATATTTTAAGATTGGGCTAAATATAACCTATCTCGCAATCTATTTATGCGCAAAAATATCCATTTCGTCGAAGCCTATCAAATCAAGCTCTACGCGCATTGGCAAAAATTTTATACATTGTTCAAAAAGCTCTACGCGATTTTCTCTTTTCAACATCACATCAAGTTTTTCTTTCAATTGATGCAAATATAAAACATCAGAAGCTGCATATTTTATTTGGTTCGAAGAAATATCAACATTGCCCCAATCAGAAGATTGCTGCTTTTTTGAAAGTTCAACTGACAAAAGTTCTTCGCAAATTGATTTCAATCCGTGCGAGTCGGTATAAGTGCGCACAAGCTTTGAGGCAATTTTTGTGCAATAGATATTTTTCATGTCAACTTGCAGATAGTGCTTCAAAGTGGCTAAATCAAAGCGCGCAAAGTGAAAAATTTTGGTGATTTTTTCATCAGCAAGAAATTTTTTCAAATTTGGAGCATCATAATTTTTGCCATCAAACTGCACCAAATGTGCATTGCCATCACCCGCAGAAATTTGCACAACGCACAAACGATCGCGTTTCACTTTCAATCCCATAGTTTCGGTGTCGATAGCGATGGAGCCTTGAAAATTAACGTCGCTTGGCAGATCATTTTTGTGCAAAAAATTTGTCATTTTATTTTTATTATTTTTTAATCTCTAAATTTCTCTAAAACTTTTTCGCTTATAATTGGCAAAACAGAGTTTATCTCTTGCATCTCATCCATATCGCCATTGCAATGCAAAACCAAATCGCAACCAGCGTTCAAAACAGAATTG
>CAYPUN010000203.1:0-2299 GCA_964413985.1 uncultured Rickettsia sp.
CTTGGTGTTGCGGTGGTATATAGCCCTTAGCCGCGACTGGCCACGCTTGGAGCGGCTAAGGGCTATATACCACCGCAACACCAAGCAATGACTGCCTATTTCGCAAATACAAAAATTCCAAATATAAAGCAAAAATATAAAGTAAAATGACGAACTATATCATCTACGGACTGGGCATTTCAGGCATTTCAACCGCAAAATATCTGCTTCACACAGGAAACAAAGTTGCGCTGACTGACGATAACGACAGCGCAATTGAAGCGGCAAAAAAGAAGCTAGAGCCAGATTTGGCAGGGTGTGATAGCAATATCAAATTTTTGCCAGCAGCGCAAATTGAAAATGAATGTGGGCGCGAAAGCTTGGTGGTGTTTGCTCCGGGGATTCCGCTTTATCATCCAAAGCCGCACAAAATTCTTGAAATTGTGGCAAGAACCGGCGCGCAGCTCTTGTGCGACGTGGAGTTGTTCTATTTGCTGAATCGCGAAAAAACTTTTGTGGGGATCACCGGAACCAATGGCAAATCTACAACCACAGCGCTTACGGGCTTTGTTTTTGAGCAGCTAAATGTGGCGGCGCAAATTGGTGGCAACATTGGCGTGCCTTGTTTTGAGCTTGCCAGCGCCCCAAAATATGTTTTTGAAGTTTCGTCTTATCATTTGGATTTGATGCAAAAAAGTCATTTTAAAGTGGCAGCCCTTACCAATATTACTCCCGACCACATTGATCGTCACGGCTCTTTTGAAAATTATGTGGCGGCGAAGAAGAAAATTTTTGCCAACCAAACCGCGCAAGACTTTGCCGTTGTAGGTGTTGACAATGATGCATCGCACGCAGTTTTTGATGCGCTAAAAAATGACAAAACCTTCAAAGCCGCTTTGATAGCCATCTCGACGCGCAAAATTTGCGAAAATGGCGTGTCGATAATTGATGGCGTTTTGTATAATAAAATTGGTGGTGCAGACCAAAAATCATCGCTTGCAGGCTTGATTTTGAAGGGTGAGCACAATATGCAAAATATTGCAGTTGCGTTTGCAAATGTTTATGCGACACTTTGTCACGAAGCGAAAAATTTGTTAGAGCTTCAAGAATCAATCGTCAATGCCATTAAAAAATTTAAAGGATTGCGCCACAGAATGCAGTTTTTGGGTGCGGTTGAAGGTGTGAATTTTGTCAATGACAGCAAAGCCACCAATGCCGAGTCAACCGAAAATGCGCTCAAATCATATGAAAATATTTTTTGGATTTTGGGCGGCAAAGCCAAGGATGGCGGCATTTCAAGCCTAAAACCATATTTCAAAAAAATCACCAAAGCTTATTTGATAGGCGAGGCGAGTGACGAATTTGCGGCGGTGCTGCAAGAAAACTCGGTGCAATTTGAAAAATGTGTCAATTTGCAAAACGCTTTTGCGGCTGCATTTTTAGATGCAAAAAAATCTAGCTTAAAAGAAAGAAATGTTTTACTTTCTCCAGCTTGCGCTTCTTTTGATCAATGGAAAAATTTTGAAGAGCGCGGCGATTATTTTTGTAAAGCATTTGATGAAATTAACAAAGCTTGAGAAGTTCCTACTGCTGCTTGACTTCGCCAAGGATTCGTTGCATTTATTTTGGCAAAAAATTTATGCAACGAAAATAGCCAAAGCCGCTGCCTGCCTGTCTGTTTTGTTGCTGACGTTCGTTATTGTTTTTTCTTATAAGCCGCACGCCCAGTCTCTGCCTAGTTGCAGCTCGCTTCCCGATGGCACTGCTGCAATTGCTGGAACCAACTGCAACTATTTTGGCTTGCCTTTGTGCAACACGATTTCGCCGCCAAGTGCCGCAAATCATCGTGTCAATTGCGCCGATTTGATTGACTTGCCGCTGTGCAGCGATATAGTTTCAACCTCCACAGTGCGCCCTGGAAAAAATTGCGTTAATTTGTGTTCTAGCTACAACGATCCTGATCCTTCCAAAGATCCAGCAAATGTGCGGGGCGAAGATTATGCGATTTTCAACCAAGATTGCATAAGATTTTGTAGTGACACGGACGAGCCGAGTGTTACAAAAAATGAAGGGGTGAATTGCGTTGTAAGAAAGTGCCATCAATTGCCTTCTGGCACAAATCCAACACCCGGAACAAATTGCAATTTGGCAAGGTGCAACTTGCTTACTCCTGACGAGCTCAACAAGACAAAATTTGATGATTCTACAAAAAGATATTGCAATAGCGACAATTTGAAATGTTATGCTTTTACGCAGGCGCAGCTGCCATATATGCGTGTTCGTGCCAGAAATCCAACATGCTTGATTCACGATTGCACGC
>CAYPUN010000204.1:0-2289 GCA_964413985.1 uncultured Rickettsia sp.
TTTTTTGTCCGTCTTTTACATAACTGCCTTCAAGGTCGATTGTGATTTTACCTTTTTCGATGCTTTGCACGATGACTTGTTCAACTTCAAATCGTGGCTCCCAAGTGAAAAGCGCCTCGACAACATCTGAATAAATTTCTGCGACCAATTCACCATTTATCGGATTATCAATTTTTTCAAAAAGCCGTGAGCCGTAATCGCGACGCATAATTCTTGAGCCGATTGGTGTTGTCAGAATATTTGCAATCGACTGCTTAATGTGAGCAATTTCTGAAATTGTTTTGCCGGTATTAACATTCATGTTGCTTTGACTTTGCTTGATCCTGAAATGATCGGCCATTCTCCAGCAGAAGAACCGGCGTCAACTTTTACTTTATCACCAACTCTGGCGACTGCATTTCCACCGCTGCCGCCAAGATCAACATTTCCTTTTAAGGTAATGTTTGCAGCTTCAATTTCTGCGTTTCCTACAACTTTAATGTTGGCACTGCCTTTAATATCTAAATCCAAATTTCCGCTAGTCTTATTGAAGGAAATTTTTGATCCATCGGCGAAAGTTATGCTTTTGATATCGCCGGAATTTTCGGGAGCATTGCCGCGATAAAGTGATGGCAAAATCACTCCCTGATTTAATTCTCCGCAGGGAGATAAAACGATTACCTGTTCGTCAATTTCGGGCGGGTTCCAGTCTTTATTTGTGCCGCTGTTTGCGGTCATCCATGGCAGCCAGTCAGTTTCCAGGTCACCGATTTTTATTCGTGCCTTTGCTGCTTCATAATCAATTTCAAATATCTGTCCTAAGCGAATGATATTTGCGAGCCTTCGTGCAAGGTCGTTTAAATTAAATCCGTCTTTTTCATCGAAGTTCATTTAGATTTTTTGCTTCCTTTATCGCTGCTTTTTTGATCGGAATTTTCTTCAGTTTTTTCTTCGGCAACTTCAGGTTTTTTGCGATGAATTTTTAAGGCTTTGCCGTTAGTTAAAAGGTTGACTGCCGCTTTTTCATCAAGCTCAACAATCTGTCCTTTTTTGTAGCCTTGATGGTCGGTGATGATTTGAATTTTTACTAATTTGCTCATGGGAAATTTGCCTCAATTTCAGTTGGTATTATTCCTGAATTATCAGGTTCTTTGCTTGTTGTGTAATAAGTAATCGTGTAGGTAAGCCTTACAGCCCCATAGGTTTTACTGCCATCAATCGAGATGTCGATTTCGGTAGATTTCAATTTTAAAACATCAGCTTTTCTTGTCGGCATTTCCCAGCCGTCAAAAGCATTTTCAATTTGCCCAGCGATTTTATCGAGAGCAGTATCAACTTCTTCACCTCCTAGAACCACAGCTTCGAACGCGATATCTAATTCTCTTTTTGTCGGACCAAAACCATCGCTCACAAATCTTTCTTCAATGACATTTTCGTTTCGCGCATAAACTAAAATCGCTGGCAAGAGCTGATCAAACAAAGGCTTCGATCTACTGCCGTAAATTTTGTCTCCTGCATCTGTTGGAAAAACATCATCAACTTTTGTCTTCAATCTATCGACCAAAGCATCTCTAATCGCTGTTCGCGGGTGACTCATGTAAAATTAACTTTTTGCTTCCTGGTATGTGTTGCTGAATGTCGATGATTTGATATCGGATGTTTTCAACTTCGACAAAATCACCTTGATTTGCCTTGGAATAATCTGGTGGCATCGAAACATCGCGGACGAATAAAACGATTTCGTTAGAGCTAATTTCCACCTCAGAAGAATCAGCTTTTACGCCTTTGTAATCCTTGTGAAAATCACCCTTAATTGTGAAAGAATCGAAATCGTTATTCGCCGGAATGTAAGTTGCTTCTCGCCCGAAAATTTCAACGCATGGCTTATTGATGAAGTTGTCAAAATCTAACATAAATCTTCTTTAAGCATTATGCTTTGGATCATTCTCAGATTGTTTTGTCTCTGAGTTTTTTTCGTCTTTGTTGGTGTCGTTATCAGGATCAGTTTTCTTCGAAAGTTCCGTAAATATTTTTTCAGCTTCATCTTTTTTAATTGGTTTTGGAGTTAATAAATTTTTCTCTGCGTCAAAGACATTGTATTTGCCAAAGCTCACATGCTGGATGCAGGGATATTCAGTTGGAGCATCAGGTTTGCCGCTATCAGATTTTTTGTCAGAAATTTCAGATAATCTTTCGAGCAGTGATTTGGTTAACTGCGCAGGATCGGCAGAAATTTTTTCACCTTGCTTGAACTGCACAGGTTCATTTACTTCAAAAAGATCACTCTTTTTTCTGCTCAAAGATTGAGAG
>CAYPUN010000205.1:0-2271 GCA_964413985.1 uncultured Rickettsia sp.
TGGCCGCAACCTCATCGGATAAATTTTTATTTTGCGCAAAAAGTGGCGAAGAGTGCATAATAGCAAAATGAAGTATATTAGGTGGCGCCATCCATATAAAATTCCTGCCAAATAAAATTCCTTTGCAGCGAATAAATTTTGCCACTTCGCGGATCAAGGCAAAAAAGATAAACCCAGCCATTGCCAAAAAGTTTTTGCAATATTTCATTTTTATGAATTGCTTTATCAATCAGGTTTGTCGGAGCATGAACAAATGTTGTTAACCTCAGCGGCTGATGATAAGCATCGTTATCGTTGCTAAAAACCGATTGCAGAGGCAGTCCATGCATCAAATCACTGCCATTTCCTTGCATAACGCCAATTTTTCCAACAATGTTTTGTGTGATTTTGCTGCCGCTGCCATAGCAAACATTGTTGATTGTTGAAAACAAATATTGACTGTTAATCCATTGCGCAACAACCATTGGCGCGGTTAAAATTAGGTTTAGAGCGCTGCCATCTTCGTCTTGTTGCCAATCATAAGAATGAAGAAATGATCTACCATCAAGATCAATATTTTTTGTCAAATCGCGCTTAGCAACAACAAACGAAGCATTGCGCGCCAATCCCCACTCTGGGCGAGTTTCGGCCCAATTTACACTGCGCTTTATAACATTGCTGAGAGATTTTTTTTCAGAAAAATTATTGCCCATTTTGTTTGAGCGCCATTTGCTGTTTAGATGTTGCGCCGCCTTCAAATCAAGCTTTAATTTTTCAAGCCCCGCTTCTTTAAAATAAAGCTCTATATCGTCAGTTGTTGTGTTGTGCTGCGCTGCAATAAATTTTGTTTCATCGGCTATCAATATAGAATGACGAGCCAAGCCTTGACGAACTTTTTTATCATTCAAAATTGCGGCCAATATTTTGGCGTTACTTCCCCCGTGACGACCGCCGCAAGCTCCACAATCAAGCGAAGTGGCATAAGAATTATTTTCGGTTGTGCTGCCATGTCCACACAAAACAACAATTGGTGCAAAGTTGGAAGTGAGGCCAATTGTTGTTAAAGCGCCCTTGGCATAGCTTAGTTGATCTTCAAAACTCAAATCTTCAAGACAAGGCGAAGTTTTTGCAGTCGGCTTGACAAAATAATTTAATTTTCGCTTCATTTTGTTGGCGGTTTTTGGGGCAAGGCTATGAAAAGCCATCCAGCCACCACTCCACATTCCAATTGTTTCGGCAAGAACAAAAGGTGTTGTAAAACCATATTTTAAAGATTGATAAAACTTTTTTATAACGCCAAATCTTTTGAAGCCGTTAATTTCTTTTTGCAATTGTGGCTGCGAGCATAAAGGTTTCTCAATCACTTTTTGCTTCGGCTTTAGCAAAACCGGACAAGAAGAATAAGATTCTTTGCTGATTTCATTTTCTATTTTTGCCGCAACTCCAAAAAATCCAGCAAATCCAAAAGTTTCATAATTGCCTTTCAATTCTACAGCGCGGCGCATCGGCTCTGATCGAACATCAATACAAAAAACAAATTGCGCATCAAAATTTTTTCTACTTTCTTTTATCATAGTTTTGGATGAGGCAAAAATTTTTCTCACCAAATCTTTTTGATAGCTTTTTTCATCATTTTCTATTTTGGTTATTTTTATTTCAGGCGAAATGTTCTCGCGCCATTTGATAAATTTTTTTGCCTCAGGCCATATCAAAAAAGTTATCGCCAATCTCACCGCCAGATAATCAATTTGACTATTGTCATTTTGCGCGTCATCGCATTTCCATTCGCCAAGATATTTTGTATAAGAAGCCCATCCTGCCAAGCTTGCAAGCATCAAAACCACAAAATGCTCTCGATCATTTTTCTCAATATTTAGCAAATTTAAGCAGTGATTTATCGTATCTTGCGCAGAGCTTGGCATCAAATTTATTTGCTCAATTTTTTTGGCAGAATTTTTATGTAATTTATAATCAAATTTGGCAAGCTGCAGCCAAGATTTATAAAATCCCAAATTGCGATTTGGCATTTTAATTGTCGCTTGACCTTGGTCAAAAAAAGCCTGACACCATTTGACGGTTTGACGATTTATCTCTTCAATTTCTTGCGGCAAATTTTCTTGCTCAAAATAAATTGCAGCTTTTTTTAAAGCCTCTTCAAAAGCAAGATCCTCAAAGCCCTGCAGCGGATTGCACGCAATAAGATTCTCTAAAGGCCAAAATGGAGCGATCTTGCCCCACGCAGCCTTTGAAAGCTTCGCAACATCTTGATTTTCTTTTTCAACCCTAAGTATA
>CAYPUN010000206.1:0-2259 GCA_964413985.1 uncultured Rickettsia sp.
GAATTTATCAATGGTTTGAACAATTTGAAAGAAATTGTAGAGAAAAAATAGTTTTGCGTGTGCGTGGGGCGGCAGTCTCAAAAGCCGCCCCATTGAATTAAATAAAAAATGAAACATAGTTTTAAAATTTCAAAGTTTATAATTATCACAACAATTCTGTTGCTAATTTTTAGCAGTAGTATTGTTGCGTTTCATGCTTTTTCTCATCAAAAAAATATCGAGCAAGAGCACTGTCTGTTGTGTGTTGCTGCAAATTTTCAAAATCAAATTTTTCTTGCTTCTGATTTGCCTTTGGCGATTTCGGCTTTTTATTTGATTTTTTTGCTGCGTTATTTTGATTTTGCAAAACCGCAACATCATCTTTTCTTAAGAGCCTCACGAGCCCCTCCTTGCATTTTTTAAAGTAAACTGTTTTACATTTGTCACCACAATAAACTTTAAAATAAAATAATATAATTTATGTCAAGACAAAGAGAGGACGGCTCTGATATTGAGGCGCCTATGGATAATATTTTGAATCGCACTATTGGCGAAGTTTTTCAAGAATGGTTTGTTGATTTTGCAATTGGCAAAGATCCGCAAGCATCGCATTATAGAGATACTTTTGGGCGTTATTATAAAATTCATATTGAAAAATATTTTAAAAAAAATCTCGAGCCAGAGTTTTTGAAAAAGAAATTTAAAGATTTAACTTTTGCTGATTTTAATACGCTTGTTCAAACCTTGCTAAATGCTATTAAGCAAACTTTGAATTCTGCAAAAAAATCAAATCAAATGATGTTGATTGCAAACTCTGCAGCCGCTGCTGTGACGGTGATTGGAGGCGCTTTGGCTTATTATGGTGTCGACAATGGTGGGTGCGGCAAGGATAATGAGGGTAATGTGGTTGAGGCTTTTGCGGAGTCGCCAAAGCCAGCAATTGTGGTTTCTACGCTTGCGGCGATTGCAAATGCTTTTTTGGCTTTTCGTCAAGATGCAAACAATCATTTTACTGAAATTGTTGAAAATGCTTTGGTTAAAATTTTGCAAAAAGTTATTGAAACTGGCGATGGTCAAAAAACTATTCTTAAAAAATTGCAAGATAAATTGACGCCAGCGCAAAAGATGGAGCTTGATAAAAAGCTGCAAGAAATAGAAAAAAATTTGCAAGAGCAGCATCACAATCAGCATTTTCACGAGAGTTTTCGTTTTAAAATGCGCATTTTAACCGTTGTGGCCCTTGCTTTGCGAGGCACTGTCAATATTTCAAAAATTAGCGCCTTGATAGAAAGTTCTTTTTCTCAAGAATCTTTTTGTAATGCGCAAGGTTTTACGTCGGCAGAATTTGATGCTGCATCTTTGCAAATTCCGGTTGTGGTCACTGCTTTGCAATCGCTTGCAAGAAATATCAGCAATGATAAGCGTAAAAAAACTTTTGAAGATCAGATGGGTGATGATGGAATTTTGGGGCTGTTGTCGGTTATTAAAGAGTCTGTCGGAGATGATAATAAATTTTTTCAAGACACCTTGAAGAAAGTGTTTGAAGGTGGTGGGCCTGATATTGATAGCCATGCTGGGCATAGTCATGGTCATGGTCATGGACATGGGCGTTTTCATAATTGTTGGCCTTTTTCGCATCATAGAAATGCGGTTGCTCCTGCTGAAATGGCTGCCAGTGCGGTTCATCATCATCCTCAAGATCATCATCAAGATCATCAAGGCAGAACTTTTGATTCTTGCGTCAACGCTTTTGTTTCTTGCTTGAAGGCCACACCTTCCGCTTTCAAAGCTGCTTGCAAAATGCTTTATGCCAGAGGTTTGTATATAGCTCACGCGCCTTTGTCGGCAATTATGCCAGAATCTTTTTTGCAAGGTGAAGTTGTAGAAAATAAGATTCTCGCTCTTCCAGAATTATTTCCAGCGATTTTTTTTCTTTTGTTGCAAGAACAGAGATCTAGGATGTCAATGGCGCCGGATGTTAGAAATTTGAGTGAGCCAGAAAGTCAAAAAAGCTCTGGAAAAAAAGTGACATGGTCAAATGATTTAGTTTCTATTGCTCCAAGCGCATCAGACGTTGCAACAAGTGATCACGCTTCTTTGGGTGGCAGTGGCATTGAAGCAAGCGGTCAAGGAGGCGGCCATCAACAAATATGAAAAAAATATTATGATTTTTAAATTTATTATTGCAAAATATGTCAAGAAATAGTCCTGCACCGGTTGAAGCGCAGCAAGTAGATCTACTTTTCGTTCATGTGGTTGCTTTTCACCGCAAAAAACCAG
>CAYPUN010000207.1:0-2248 GCA_964413985.1 uncultured Rickettsia sp.
ATAATATTCGTGATTTCCTGTGACAAAATAAATTCCAAACTTTGCTTGCAGATTTTTGAAAGGCTCAAGATGCTTGATAATCATAGCCGGAGGCGAGTCTATCAAATCTCCCGTGATAAAAATTAAATCAGGTTTAAGGTGATTTACCTTACTTATAATTTTGTTAACATATCTCACTTTGATGGTTGGTCCAATGTGCAAATCAGAAATTTGCGCAATTTTTAAACCATTAAGAACACTTGGAAACAAAGGATCCGCAACCCTCACCTTTTTTGTCAACGGCCCAACTTTGACTGTAAAAAATCCTAAAATTGTAACCGCAAGTGAAGAAAATAATAAAAAATAATGCAGATTTGCTGATGATAAAAAACTTTTTTCAAGAAAGAAAAAATTGATAAAATTTGTGATTTCAATCAAGGGTGCAAAAAAAATCATAACGGCGAAGAAGCCCATGATTATTGACTCGAAGGCCAATACAAAATCGAACCATTTTTTGCCCGCAAAGCGATGATCGAAGCGAAAATAATATTGGTTGGTGATGATTAAAACGAATGACGCCAGCAAAAATAAAAACAAAGTTTTGCTGACAAAAAAGAACTGCAACACCTCGAAGAAAGCTAGAGACAGAAAGATGAGGCTGATAATGGCAAAAGTCATGTAGCGTGTTATTTTTTGGCTGAAATTTTATAGCGCTAACAAGTCTTTGCGTTGTCTTTTTAGCGCTGCTCGAGCTATTTTATCCACTTGGCAAATTTCTCTTTTTCAACACCTTCAGGAATATACCATTTTTTAGCATCTGGGTTCCATCTTGCGCCCAAGGCCTTCGCCGCATCTTTTTCAGCAAAAGGAACATCGATCAGCAAACCTTTTGGTGCAGCTTTTTTTGGCTCTTGATTGTCGTTTGAGTTTTGTGGCATAGAAATTTTAATTTTTAATATTGTTGACAATGGTAAGAATTTTTATTTAATTTGCAAATAGCCAAATTTAAAATAAAACCAAGTCAAGAGCCCAAGAAAAACCTACCCAAAACCACTAAAACCCCACCCCAACTGCCCCACTTCACTACAAAACCCCGCATCACGCGGGGCGCTTCATTTAAATTAGTTGATCGCAAAATTTATTCGCCATAATTATTTGCATAACTTAATTTATTTGATATGTCACGAATTGTTGCAGAGTCAAAAGAAAAAGAGCTAGCTAGAAAATTTGTCGCTGCAATTGGTGCTGGAGTTTTATTTTTTGATTTTGACAAAGTTTTAACAACAAAAGACATTCCCCCACATCTCACAGAAATTTTCAAAAACACTCCCGAGCCTTATGTTTTGGCCATTCTTGGCTTTGAATCAAAAATTAAAGTTAAAATTTCGCCAGAAGAAAAAACAGCATTGGAAGAAAATTTCAAAAAAGAATTGGGCGATTTATTTACCGACATAAATTTGTTTCGCGAAATTTTTGCCGAGATTGAAAGAAAGAGCAAGAAAGCAGGAATTGTCAGCGCCCAAGACAATAGCGAAACCGCAAAAGCATTATATTTATCTCGCATAATTCCAGTTTCGCCAGAAGAACAAAAAGCTGGCGAATTGAGTTTGCTCAGCATCGAGCGCGCCGGCACTGCTCAAGCCTCGCGCCACGAACTCTTGCCACTTGGACTTCACAGCGATCGCGCCGATCAAAATCAAATTTTGGCACAAAGAATAAAAGGCGAAAGCAGTTTTTATCTTGATGATTTGCATGGAAAAACCGCGTTTGAATATATTAGCGATATTGTGTTTGAGCTTACGGGAGAAAGGGTTGGTGCGCAGGCGGATAAATCAAACACAAAACCAATTGAAGTTGACGAAAATGATGTTGCAATGCAAAATAAAATGAAACAATTGAATGATAATTCAAGAGATGCGCTGCAAAAATTGCGTCAATCTTCCCAAAATAATATGAAACAAGCGCCACAAACACTACAATCTCCGCAGCCAGCACCAGAGCAGCCTATGGCAAGCAAAGCCACACAAACATCCTCAATATTTAGATAAACCTAAATGTATATACAAAACTAAAGTTTGCTGCGCGGTTTTTGCAAATCACCTGCAAGGGGTTCTGCAACTTGCGGCCGTGAACACTCACCACTTGCCACGTCCAGTTGCGGCCCAGATGTTTGCTGCAAAACTTTTTTTGCAAATTTAGTTGAATTATTTTCTTCGCCACCATTTTTGTCAATTTTTCTTTGCGCATGTTGAGCCGCTTGCAACAACAC
>CAYPUN010000208.1:0-2242 GCA_964413985.1 uncultured Rickettsia sp.
AAGGATGAATAGCCTCAAATTGATAATGAGCGATGGCAATTTGCACAAGTGCATCAATTTCTTTTTCAGAGTGTAAATATTTTTCTAAATTTGAAAATAGCGTTGGAATAAAATTTGCAGAGGGCGGAACAAATTTTGCATTTTCAATTGTCGCTCCATAAGAGCCAATAAAAACTTGGGTTTTACGAAACTCTCCAGGATTTTTATTTTTTCCGCGCGTTGAGTTTAAAAGAGTTCTGTGCAAATTTTTTACTAAATTTTCCGACAAAGGCCTCTCTTTAAGCATTTTTTTGCCCTCTTCAATTGCCAATCGATAGTTAGAAATTTCACGATAATCTCTTTCTTTTTCATCATCTTGTGATTTTAAATTTTGCGCATCAAACATTAAAACCTCGTCAAAAGTGGCTTGAGTTCCTTCAATTTTTGAACTCAGAATCGCCTCTTTAGTTTCAAAAGAACGTTGGATAATTTTTGGATTTGGCAATCTCTTCACTGCTTCATCATAACGCGCTACTATGTCGCGTGTTTTAATAATTTTCGGAAAAATTGGCGCATAGTCAATTTTTGGAGGAAGTAATGCTAAATTAAATGGTTTTTTTGACATATTTTAGGTGTTAAGTTTGTATAGTTTTGGCAGATCTTATTCTAGATAATAGGCTTTTTCTAGAATAGAGTCAAGATTAATTCTAGAGCTCTAGAATAATCATTAATCTTATTCTAGTTTTGGCTATTTTTCTGGAATAGTGATATATTGAAAAATATAACATCTTATTTTCTTAATATAAAAAATTGATCTTGCTTGTACAGTTAATTTGGGCGGTTAATATTAACCGCTAAAATAGTTATTCGTTTTATTAATTTTTATGAAAAATAATTCTGCATTATCGCGTTTTGAACTTGAAGTTGATGGAAAAGTTGCTTATGCAAATTATCGTATTGCAAAAAACATTCTCAACATTGATTATGTTTTTTCACCGCCAGAACTTAGAGGCACTGGCATTGCTGGCAAGTTGATGGAAGAGATTGTGAAATATGCCAAGGAACAAAATATGGAGATTGTGCCAATTTGTGGCTATGCGGCCGCTTGGATGAAGAGACATGCTGGTTAGTGGTGATCTGATAAGATGATCCGATAAAAAACACCAAATCAAAACCTCAACCTCACCCCAATTGACGAAATAAAATCCTCAACCATATCCCCGCTGCTTCTGGCTTCATTGGCGGTTCCATAAGTTTTGGCGTGATAACGCAAAGCAAAATATGGGGCAAATTTTCTGGTGATTTCGTAGCGCGTGATGATGCCAGCTTCAATTTCTGCCAACCCAGATTTCACCTGTTGTTTTGGTACATTTTGCGCAAAAAATTCTGCTTCAAAATAAGGTTGAAGAATTAATTTTTGCGTGATTAAAACGTCAATTTCTTGCTTCAATCTTGCGCTATAATTTCCTTGATCGCTAATAAAAATTTGAATATTTGTTTCAAACAAATATGGCGCCAAGCCTTCAAGGGCAAGGGTTAAATAATTTACATTTTGCGAAGAAAAATCAGTACTAAAATCGTGACGCACGCCAATTTGTGCATCCCAAAATTGCGCGATGTTTCTGCCATAGAGAGCTTGCACTTCTGATTTTTTATCATATTTTCCAAAAGTTTTTTTCTCACTTTTTAGCCACAAACGATTGAAATCGCCGCCAATCCAACCATCAAGATCTAGTGCGGTGGCGCCCATGTTTTTGCTGTCTTGACCTGCATCAACTTCTACAGTGAAAGCGTGAAAAATTTGTGGATGATCGCTGCCATGATGCATTTCTGCTGCAAAAACAATTGGCGCGGAAAATAAAAATATGATAAAAAATATGAGACGCATCATTTCTTCTCCTCGTCTTTATCAACCGTGACGCTAGTCATCATGCCGCTTGCCATGTGATAAAGCAAATGACAATGAAAAGCCCACTCGCCTTCTTCATCAGCAGTGAGAAGCATCGAAACGGTTTGCGCCGGAGGAACAATTATCGTATGTTTGTTTGGCATCCACTCCATTTGTTGACCATTTTCCATCTGCATAAACATGCCATGAAGATGCACTGGGTGCGCCATCATAGTGTCGTTGATAAATTTTAAACGAACTCTTTCGCCAAATTTTAAATGTGTTGGAGCGGGGAATTTTTCGCCATTAATTGTCCAAATATAGCGATTCATGCTGCCGCCAAAATGAAATTATATTTCTCTGGTTTGTTTGCGC
>CAYPUN010000209.1:0-462 GCA_964413985.1 uncultured Rickettsia sp.
TGATAAAGCAATTAGTGGCAATATCACAATTTCTAAAATCGCTCTCAAGCCTGTGCTGTCAAGCATTGCCAGCATCGACAATATTGACGGCGTTGGCAATATTTCTGCCAGCATTGAAGTTGTTGCCAGCAACAAAGATGAATTTGTTAAAAATTTAAATAGCTCGATTAAGATTGGCGCCGTAGGGCTGCAGGTACAACGTTATGGCTTAAATGACCTAGTAAAAAAAATGTTTAATCCGCAAAATTATGCCGCAGATTTGCACGAGCCAGAAAAAATATTATTCAACGACAATGCCACGACATCGCTAAAACAGGCCACTGGCACGATTAACTTCGCCAAAGAGCGCGACAATTTATTTAAAATTGATTTTGAAACAATTGCCGCAAATGGTATTGCTTCTGGCAAAATTGATTTAGTGCGCAAGTCGCTTGATGCCTCGCTCAACGTTGTTTTTTTGAC
>CAYPUN010000209.1:472-2197 GCA_964413985.1 uncultured Rickettsia sp.
GGCACTTTAAAGAAACAAATCGCGCTAAACGTTGCAACAAATCTCAAAGGAACGCTTGGAAACATAAATCAAAACAGCAATTTTAACCAAGTGCGCCAATATCTCGGCCTGCCTTACGATCAAACAGCAGTTGAGGTTGAGACGCCAAAAACTCAAGAGACAAAAGCGCCGCAAGACGCTGCCAACAAGGGCTCCTTGCCAGATGCGCAAAACAATGGATCAAACAATTTAGATCTTAATTTAGAAAATCCACAAGCAAATGCCATGGCCAAAGCCGCGATGAAAGCGGCTGCAGAAGTAAAATCAGCACAAGAAAAAGGCGAGCCTTTGCCAATTTCAGACAAAATGTTAAATGATTTTGCAAACGGCGCAGCCTTACCGCAAGAGCTTCCAACTAACACAAACCAACCAAGCCAGCAATGAAAACAAAGATCGACACAAACGAAATTCTTCGCAAAAAAAATCACGAAAAAATAACTTGCCTCACCGCCTACACTTTTCCAATTGCAAAAATTGTTGATGAATTTTGCGATATAATTTTGGTGGGCGACTCGCTTGGAATGACAATTTATGGCCTTCCAGACACTGTTGACGTGACTGTAGAAATGATGATAAATCATGGTCTTGCAGTGATGCGTGCTACCAAAAAATCTTTGGTGGTGGTTGATATTCCTTGCGGCAGCTTCGAAAAATCACCGCAGCAAGCTTATGAAACTGCGCAAAAAATTATCGACGAAACTGGCTGCGACGCCGTCAAAATCGAGACTTCGCGTGATTCTATCGCTGCAATAAAAATGATGGTCGAAAATGATATTGCCGTGATGGCGCATGTTGGCCTGTTGCCGCAACAGGTGCGCGAGCTTGGAGGTTATAAATATCAAGGCCGCGATGCCAATTCCGCTGCCGAAATTTTAGAAATTGCACAAGCCGCGCAAGACGCTGGAGCCTTTGCCTGCGTGATTGAAGCCGTGCCCGCAAATTTGGCCAGCAAAATCACGGCCGCCCTAAAAATTCCAACAATTGGCATCGGCGCTTCTGCCGACTGCGACGGGCAAGTGTTGGTGATTGACGATGTGCTTGGTTTAAATCAGGAATTCAAACCAAAATTTGTCAAACATTTTGGCAATTTGGCCAGCGCAGTTAGTGGTTGCGTTCAGCAATTTGTAAGCGAAGTGAAAAACAAAAAATTCCCCGCCAAAGAAAATCTAATTGATTAATTTTTTGCAATTCTATATAATGTCGCAAGCCCTACAAAAACGTAGCCTGCTCTTAAAAATAGATCCGCTAAAAGATTTGTAGCAAATTAATTTTAAATATCATGACAAACAATTTTGACGTAATCATCATCGGTGGTGGCCCCGGAGGCTATGTGGCAGCAATTCGCGCTGCACAACTTGGATTAAAAACTGCCTGCGTTGAAAAACGCGCAACACTTGGCGGAACCTGCTTAAACGTTGGCTGCATTCCATCAAAAGCCCTACTTGAAATCTCACACAAATTTCACGACGCCTCGCATTCCTTTGATTCTCTAGGCATCATAACCTCAAAACCAAAAGTTGATGTCAAAAAAGTTATCGACAACAAAAACGAAATCGTCAAAGGCTTGACCCAAGGCATTGCTGGCTTGTTCAAAAAAAACAAAGTCACTGCAATTGAAGGTCACGCAAAATTTGTCGACAAAAACACTATCGAAGTTGAAAATGCTGGCAAAAAAGAAAAATTCTC
>CAYPUN010000210.1:0-2191 GCA_964413985.1 uncultured Rickettsia sp.
TCTTTTAAACGATTAAATTTTGGCATTTTAAAAAAACTTGATTTTTGGAATATTTATTTGTATTATATACAACCTTGTTTTGAGGCCGTTTTTTTGCACCTCATAAACAAACAATTTGCAAATATAATTGCAACTATACTTAGCAAAGTATAATTCGCATTTTTTAATTTTTAATCTCTAATTTAGCAATCAATCATGGGCACTAAGAATAACCCTAAAAACAGAAAAGCCGTTGAAAAAAAGAAGCACAATGGCAAAGAAATCGAGCCAATTCTATATCACGGCGTTCACGCTGGACATGGCAAATATATGGCTGCAAAATATGCAGGCACTGCGCAATTGATCGTTGACGCTACTGGCAAGCCTCTTCAATGGGAAGAATTAGTATAAAATGCCTGAAGTAATCATCAACGGACCCGCCGGAAGGATTGAGGGAAAATATCACCAAAGCCACAACCCTAAAGCTCCTGTAGCTTTAGTTTTGCACCCTCACCCACTTCATGGCGGCACCATGAACAACAAAGTCACTTACAGCCTTTATAAGGCCTTCGTCCACAATGGCTTTTCAGTGTTGCGCGTGAATTTTCGCGGCGTTGGAAAATCGCAGGGCAAGTTTGACAATGGCGTTGGTGAACTTCTGGATGCTACAGCCGTGATGAACTGGCTGCATGATCAAAACATGGAAGCTTCAGATTATTGGGTTGCTGGCTTTTCGTTTGGCGCGTGGGTTGCATTGCAGCTTGTGATGCGCCGTCCTGAAATCGAAAACTATATTCTTGCCGCTCCTCCCGTCACAAAATATGATTTCAATTTTATTGTGCCATGCTCTTCTTCGGGCTTTGTGGTTCAAGGCGACAAAGACGATATTTCAAAAGAAGCTGACACTGCAAAATTGATCGAAAAACTTTCTGCGCGTGATGGCGCCGAAATGACCTATAAAGTTGTTTCGCAAGCTGATCACTTTTTCAAAGATCATTTTGAAGAGTTTGAAGCAGCAGTTGACAACTATATCAAAAGCCGCTTGGTTGTTGATTCTACAAAGGTGCGCAAAGTTAAGCGGGATAGAAGACGCCGCCGTAAGAAGAAAAATGTTGTTGAGGTGAAACCAGAGCGTAATTATCAGCCGGTGCGACCCCTGTCGTCTTTTGAAAACTAATCGGCAATTTTAACAATCTTCTAATCGCAAGAAACGCAAAGGCTTCGGCCTCAATTGCATCGCCGTTAAAACCAATTTCTTCGACAGTTTTTATCGCCACATTTGGCATTTGTTTTTTCATCTCATCCATTATCGCTACGTTTTTTCTGCCACCACCACAAACAAAAATATTTTTTGCTGAGGTTTTTGCATACATCGACAATAAATCAAAATTAATTTTGATCACCGCTGCGTGCAGATGGGCAAAGGTTGCAAGCGCATCTTCAATTTTTAGATTGTTGATTGGCGCAAGCAAATTTACAAAATCGTCGCGATCAAAAGATTTTGGTGGTTTTTTGTAAAAAATATCATTTTGCAAAATGCTGTCAGCAAGCGCCAGATCAACAACGCCAAGCTTTGACAAGTCACCGTTTTTGTCATAATCAATTTGCAATTTTTGCTTCACCAGATCATCAAACGGAGCGTTGCCAAAGCAGACATCAAAGGCTTCGATGTCATTTTCATGATCACCTGCAAGATATGTGATATTGCTGATGCCGCCAATGTTTAGAACCATCGTCGGCTTTTCTTGCTTTGACAAAAGATAAAAGTGATAGATCGGCACAAGTGGCGCGCCCTGCCCGCCAAAAGCCACATCACGCGTGCGAAAATCGCCAACAATATTGAGGCCAGTTTTTGCCGCAAGAAGCTCACAATTGCCAATTTGCCAAGTGATTTGATGTTGTGGTGCGTGCAAAATTGTGTGACCATGAAACGCCACAGCGTCAATATCAGCGCGCTCAATTTGATTTTCTTCCAGAAAATTGTTGATGATTTTTGCGTTCAACAAAGTAAATTCTTTTTCAACCAATTTGATTTGCATCAGTGACGGAGCGCCATAAATCAAGCTTCGCAAAGCTTTTTTGGTGGCATCATCATAAGGAAAATAAGCGAATTTTTTGCGCTCAATTATGTTGTGGCCATCACTTTTTATCATCGCTAAATCTACACCATCCATTGAGGTTCCACTCATCAAACCAATGGTTGTATAGATTT
>CAYPUN010000211.1:0-2151 GCA_964413985.1 uncultured Rickettsia sp.
CAAGAAATTTTGTCTGCGGTTTTAGCAAGGATTTTATTGCGCGAAAATTTGCCGAAAGCGCGCTTAAATCAATATTAGCAACGGTTTTTCTTGGATACATAATCAAATCAATTTCAAATCACAATATTTCGCAAAATTTTTAAAATCACGATCACGCGTTATCAAAGAAGTTTTATGATCAACACAAATTTGCGCAATCAAACTATCCGCCAATCTCGCTTTTAATTTTTTTGAAAGCACCTTGGCTCTAGCCTCCCCAACTCTTTGCCAATAACCTTTTTTAATCTCCATCATCGGCAACAATTGCAAAGAATCTACAACTTTTTTTGGCAATTTAGCATCAGACAACAGCTCAGACAAAACAACTGGCGGCAAAATTATATTGCAATTTTCTAATTCTTGCTCAATCCTTTCAACATCGTCCCCCTTGGCGCCTTGCAAATAGGCAATCATTGAAGAGGTGTCAACAGCAATGGGTTTTTTGGTGGTCATATTATTTATTTTTTCTTAATTCATTAATATCAATTGAAAATTTTACTTTACCTCTAAGCTCACGCAAATTTTCATAAGCCTGAATTTTTATCAAAGCCTCCAGCCCCTGTTTTATTGTGTCGGTGATACCTTTGTGAGTTATGGTTTGCGCTTCATGCAAAAGAATTTTTGGCAAATGCGCACTGATTTTTTGGATTTCTATTTGTTGATTTTGCATAAGTTGTTTATATAAAATGTTTATATAAAGTGATTATATAAAATGACTATGGAAAGTCAAGATGAAAGTTGGAATTTTATGATATTCTTTATTGCGAATTTATCGATAAAAATATCTATTTGCATAAAGCAAAATATGGCGAGTAATTTCCTCTTAATGTCTGATTTGCAGGTATAGTTTCTAATTTATTTGGCATTTCAAGCAAGCTAAAATCTCTTTCCAAAGATTTTTTTGCATAAAATCGTGAAATTATTGGGATTGCCCAATTTTCATTACTTCCAACCAATCTACACAAATTATTTAATATAATTCTTTTAATTTTTTGATTATCCTTGTAATTCGTAACAAAACAGCCTCTTGCCCAAATATTTTGTCCTTTTTCTTTAATAAAAGAGTCTGAATTTAACCCGATCACCTCTATATTCAAGGGATCAAATCCAAAGCCAAAAACATATAGATAGTTACATGGAGAAATTTTCACATTCACACCACCCCTATCACTTTCAATTAATTTAATAGCGGAAGAATATTTTTCTCGATTTAAATAAGCATCTTTTAGCACATCTAAATAATTAGTATTTCTAGATGGTTTTTCATATTCTGCTTCTAGAGGATCTTCAACAAAACCATAAACATGCTCTATTCTTGCAAATATAATAGCTTTAGCTTTATCTAAATATTTCCCATCTTCATCTTTATAAAAAATATTTTTTCTTAAAAATGAATATAAAAATTCTTCCAAAGATAAATCATAATTAAATGTTATAACTTTAATATTTTTTACCCTTTCTTCAATTGAAGATATTTTCTGCTCTGAGCTCTGCTCATCAAAACTTGATGGGAAAAATAATGGCAATAAATGTCCATACCAAGTTTTTTCTAAATCAAGAGAATAGCTGTTAATAATGGCCGCAATCAATGATTCAATTATTTTTTGCTTTTCAATATTGTGAATTCTAGATGTGTAAAAATCGATACTAGTGGCGCAACTGTTTTTAATGTCAAAACTTATTTCAGCAATGTTTTTTAGGAATTTTTCATCAGGAACACACTTCAATAAACCTTCTTTATTGACTACATTTCCTAGGTTTTGAATGACCGACAGCTCATTACGCTGCATAATTGGAATCTCTATAGCCTCATTGGCCATAGAAGATAAATATTGAAGGGCCGCCCCTTTTTGATTCCAATCAACAAAGGAAGGATCAAATATTTTTGTCAAGAATCTCCCAATGTCAATAATTTGCTCAATCAACTTACTGCCTAGGGGATAACCATCGCTAGCCCCCGCCCCCAAAATAATTTGTCGCTCAACAAAATCCTTACTCATTCTCACCAAATTTATTTATAATGATACCGACAACTAAGCACCCTAATCTCGTTCTTTGCCACAGTATAAACCACCCGATGCTCGGCATTAATCCTTCTAGACCAGCACCCAG
>CAYPUN010000212.1:0-2134 GCA_964413985.1 uncultured Rickettsia sp.
AGTTTTTTCATCCGCATTTTGCAAATTATACAACAAATCTTTCACTCTTTCATCAGCCTTTGAAGCCAGATATAGCAGCCTTGCATGCTGATTTTCAGGACATTCAACTTTATATTTTGCTCGCCCAATTGAAACTTCAATAATCGCCATATTATTAATTTTTGATGATTTCTTTAATCCTATTTAAATCTTCTTCAACCGCTTGAATCAAGCTCGAACCATCTGTTTTAAACTTAAAAGCCTTGTCCGCAAAAAATCTATTTTTATCTTTCAAAAAATCATTCTCTTTGCTGATTTCGCTATTGATTTTTTGAATTTTATTCAGCTCTTCGTTCAAATTTTGCACAATGGCCAATTGCTCAAGCAGCCTAGAGCGCAAGGCGTCGTCATCATTGCCGGCAACTTCCAACATGCGTGCATTTAGTGCGGTTTCATGAATTTTGTTCGTCACAATTTCTTCAAGATTTTGCAGCGCCAAAGCAAGCCTGTCGCGACTCTTTGCAAATCTTTGCTCACTGGTTTTTGACATAAATTTAATGTTTTAATTGTGCAATCACTTAGAAATTACAAATCCCAAAAATTTCAAATTGCTGTTAAATTAAGATCGATAATCTTTGTTGATCTTAATATATTCCTCATTCAAATCGCAAGTCCACACAGTGGCGGTGGTTTTGTCTTGTCGCGTTTTCAAACCCAAATCAATTGCAATTTTCACTTCTTTGTTTTTTAAATATTCATGCACCTTAGCCTCAACATAAGCAGGATGTTTCGCCCCATCTTTTGTAATCTGAAACTCACCAATTTTTACAATCAATTTTTGCGGCGAAGTTTCTTTGCAAGATTTTCCAACCGCCATCACAATACGCCCCCAATTGGGATCAGCAGCGGCTAGAGCGGTTTTCACCAACGGCGAATTTGCAATAGAAAACGCCACTTCTTTGCATTGTTTTTTGCTTTTTCCGCCACCAACTTCAACCTCAATCAATTTTTGCGCACCCTCGCCATCCACTACAACCATAAGGGCTAAGGCCTTCATCACCTCTTTCAATTTCAAGCGAAAATCTTTCAATTTTGCATCTTTTGCCGAAACAATTTCTTTGTTTTTTGCCGCCTTAGTTGCAAACAACAAAACCGTATCGTTCGTTGACTGGTCTGAATCCACAGTGATCGAATTGAAAGTCTCCTCGCAAAATTCCTTCAACAAACTTTGCAAAACTTTCGCAGAAATATCAGCATCCGTAAACATATATCCAAGCATCGTCGCCATATTGGGCGCAATCATTCCCGAGCCTTTCGCAAAGCCTGTGATAGTGATTTTCTTCCCATCAATTTTGCATTGCTTGCTGACAATTTTTTGCGTAAGATCAGTTGTCATAATAGCCTTTGAAGCCTTGTCCCACGCTGCATCGTCATTTTTAAAATTCGCCGCCAATTTTGGCAAAGCATCAGTGATCAACTCTGTTTTCAACGTCTCGCCAATCACTCCAGTTGAAGAAACAAAAACCTGCGAAGCCTTGCATTTCAAGATCTCGCAAGCCTTCTTCGCAGTGTCAACAACAGTTTTTTCTCCAGCTTTTCCGGTGAAGGCATTAGCGTTTCCAGCGTTCACTATCAAGGCCCGAGCTGTTCCTTGCTTAATATTTTTTTTGCACCAAGAAACAGAAGCCGCAGGCATCGAAGAAGTCGTGAAAACCCCAGCCACATTGGCTGGCTCGTCAAACGACACCAACAACAAATCATCCCGATTTTTATATTTTATCCCGCAATTTATCGTAGCAATTTTTACGCCGTTTATTTTCATTTTTTAATTCATTATTTTTTTAAACCCTGCGATTTTCTCGCAAACATTTTTCACAATCTCAGCATCAGATTTTTTTGCAACAAAATTTTGATAAATTTCTTTCACAATCACCGACCCAATAACCACGCCATCTGCGCCAATATCCGCAAATTCACGCGCCTGCGCAGGTTCTTGAATTCCAAACCCAATTGCCACTGGCAAATTAGAATTGTTACGAATTTTTTGCAAATTAATTTTATTCTCTTCAACCACAGCCTGCTTGGTTCCAGTCACCCCAAGCATCGAGATCAAATATAAAAACCCACTAGCATTGCTGGCAATTTTTTTGATGCG
>CAYPUN010000213.1:0-2129 GCA_964413985.1 uncultured Rickettsia sp.
CGGGGTTTGTGAAGATGGCGACGAAGTTTGCGATTGCGGTTTCTAAGAGGGTTTAAAAAACTTAGCGAGCGGCCCGCAAACTTAGAAATTAGCGGATCCCCATCACTTCTTCATATTCTTCACAATAAACGGCACCTGCGAAATTGTGAAAATCATCGAAATTGGAAACACGCCAAACACTTTGAAATTCACCCAAAAGTCTGTTGGAAAATTGCGCCAGATAAATTCGTTTAACAGTGCCAGCCCTACAAAAAACAAGGCCCAGCGCAAAGACAAAATCAGCCAAATTTTATCTTCCATCTTGAAAGCTTCGCCAAACAAATGCTTGATAATTGGACGTTTTGAAAAATAGCCATAAAACAAAACTGATGCAAAAACCAAATTGATAAAAGTGGGCTTCATTTTGATGAACAAATCATTGCCAGAAAGCACTGTCAGCCCGCCCGAAATGCCCAAAATCACCGCCGAAATTAGTGGCATTTTGGCGATTTTTTTGGTGAGCAAATAAGCCGCAATCAATGCAACAAAACTTGAAACAAGAAGATAGAGCGTGGCTTCGATCAATGGATCTGGGGCTTTGGAGAATTTGTAAACGATAATGAAAATTATCAGCGGCAAATAATCGCATAAAAATTTTGCCCAAGCGTCTTTCTTTTTTTCTTTATTTTGTGTCATTTGTTTGATTGTTTTCGCTGGTTTTGCAATTGGTTTGCACAGCGTTTTCTGGTTGCATAATTTTGATTAAAGTGACCTTATATTGCAAATCGGCTTCGTTGAATTTTTGCAAAAATGCTATCTTGTTGTCGCTTGATTGAAAATTGCGCGGGACGTTGATAATTCTAGATCCACCAACCTTCATGCCGGTTATTTTTTTCTCAAGCAAGGCGTTGGTGTTGCTGCCGATTATTAATTTTTGATGTGGCGCAAATTCAAGTTGATTTGCGCTGTCTTTTACGCGCAAATCGTAAGAAAATTCGGCTTCGTCACCGCATTTCAAAGTGGCATCGCCCGAGCCAGAATCAACCTCTTGAGTTGTGACAAGCACAAAGTTTTGCAAAGGATCATAGTTGGCAACGATTTTGTTTTCTGGCACCTGCGGCACGCCGCTGATATTGGATATTATGAAGCGACTTTTTTCTTGCACTTCATTAAAATTCTTTTGCAAATTGTTGGCGGATAGGCGATTTCCTAGGCCGTTTGGGTCTTCCTTGTTGGACAAAAGTCCAAAATAAAATACCAAGCCAACGCCAATAATTTTTATCCATGGCTTGCGCAGCAGCTCCATTATTGTTTTCATAGCATTAGTCGATAATAAAATTTTCTCCTTGGCGCAAAATTTCAACTTTGCCGTTGTCAATTTTGATGACGGTTGAAGGGATTTTTTTTGCACAAATTCCACCATCAATTAATAAAGCATCTGCGTTAAAATGAAAATATTTTTTTATGTCATCGGCGCAAATTGCGGCGGCGTCACCAGAAATATTGGCGCTGGTGACAGCGAGAACACCGCCAAAATTTTGCAACAAATCGTTGATAAATTTTTTGTTGACGATTCTAAAGCCAAGAAAATCGTCATTTTTATTTAGGGATTTAGCCAGATTTATCAAGGGCTCTTGGCGTTTTTTTAAAACCAATGTTAGAGAATTTTGTGAAAATTTTTGTGCGATTTTTTCTGACATTTCATCAAAAATAAATATTTTTTTTGCCTGTTCTAAATTTTGCAAAAATATTGCAATTGGCTTTTTTGTTTGGCGATTTTTTAGTTGATAGATTTGCGCAACAGCCCTTTCGTTTGCAGCGTCGGCAGCCATTCCATAAACAGTGTCGGTGGCAAAGAAAATAATTTTTCCGGCGCGCAAAAAATCAACTGCGGTGGTGGTTGCACTGACATCATTCTCAGAAATAATTTTCATGTTTATAATTTGTATATTTATGCAAAATTTTTGCTCAAAGCCAAGCGTTGAGCGCTTCGGCTTGGTTAAAAATAAAACTAAATTCCTGCCAATATTTTTTTTACTGGCGCAAAACTGCGGCGATGAAATTCGCAAATACCAAATTTTTCTAAGGCCTCGAGGTGCAATTTTGTAGGATAGCCAGCATTTTTGTCCCACGCAAATTGTTGATATTTT
>CAYPUN010000214.1:0-282 GCA_964413985.1 uncultured Rickettsia sp.
TTTTTAATTTCCATGGGGATAAAAATGCTAATTGTTTCATCATTTGCTATTGAGGTGCATTTATCACTCTCTGTGATCATATTTTGCCATTTCATGTCAATTTGTGAGTTCGTTTGATAATGAGTGAAGTCCGTCTTTAAAAATTCGGATATTTAAGCCATCTGGTCTGACCTCTATGTCTTTTACTAACAAATTGATAATTCTGGCCTGTTCAAGTGGAAATAGCTCATCCCAGACTTTTTCAATTTGCTTGAAAGAATTGATAATCAGATTTTCAGAGAT
>CAYPUN010000214.1:292-2114 GCA_964413985.1 uncultured Rickettsia sp.
GATAAATTCTGGTTTTCTTAAAAGAGTTAGAATCTGATTCGTAATTACATTTTCCGCCTCGTTTGCCGAAACTCTGGCTATCTTGCAAGAATCATTATTGCCCACTGCCTTTGATGAACAAAGGTAATAGCGATATCTCTTACCTTGTTTTTTGGTGTAAGTTGGAACCATTTTAGCGCCACATACCCCGCAATTCATTATGCCTTTTAGCAATGGCGCTGAAGTCACTCGTGACTTTGGAATGATAATCTGATTTTGCTGATAACGATTAAGAATCGAATCAGCTTTTTCCCAAATTTCTTTAGTAATTATTGCTTCGTGCAAACCTTCGTATGACTGGTTTTTATGCTCAATCATTCCTGCATAAAGTTGGTTTTCTAAAAACCTTCGGACATTTTGTTTGTTGAATTTTTTTCCTCTTTGAATCCTGCCGGTTTTTGATACCCAGCTTTTAGTGATGAAGCCATGTTTGTTCAACTCTCTAGCGGTTTCGGTTATTGATTCGTTTTCAATAAAAATGTTGAAAATGTTTCTGATAATTTTTGCTTCTTCCTCATTGATAAGGAGCTTTGCATCTTTGGCATCATAACCCAGCGGAACTGATCCACCCATCCACATCCCTTTTTTCTTTGAAGCGGCAACCTTGTCTCTGATGCGCTCTGAGGTTAATTCGCGCTCATATTGAGCGAAGCTCATAATCATCCCAAACATCAATCTTCCTGCGGCAGTAGAGGTGTTAAAACTCTCTGTAACTGAAATAAAACTAACTTTATGCTGATCAAAAATCTCAACGATCTGAGTAAAATCAAAAAGCCTTCTGCTTAAACGATCCGCTTTGTAAACCACTACACAGTCAATTTTATCTTCCCTAATGTCCTGAAGCAGTTTTTTAAAAGCTGGTCTTTCCATGCTGCCACCGGAATAGCCGCCGTCATTATATTCAGTTGAAATCAAAACCCATCCTTCATGTATTTGCGAGGCGATGTAATTTTCTGCGGCAGACCTTTGGGCATCAAGAGAGTTAAAGGCTTGTTCCAATCCATCCTCACTGGATTTTCTGGTATAAATTGCACAGCGAACTTTCGGTTTTTGATTTAATTCGCCATCACTTTTTAGCTGATCATTTTTGGAATTTTGTTGGAAGTTTCTCATATTTTAATCGGCTCTTAATTTAAAGAATTTCGGACCGTTCCATCTGGTGCCGGTAATTTTTCTAGCAATTGAGGAAAGGCTTTTGAACTTCTGCCCTTCATATTCAAAACCATCTTTGAGGACTTCGACTTGGTAAGTTTTTTCATTCCACTCACGGCAAATCTTTGTGCCTGGCATCAAGTCGCTGTGATGTCTCAATGAATTGGTTGAAATACCGTCTGCAATTTTTAACAGCTTGTTTTTGGTTTCATCAGCTAAGCCGCCAAATACTAACTCTTGAAGACGGTAAGCAATCCTTGGTCGCAAAAATTCTTTACCAGAATTAGCAGCACATTTTTTCGGCATGATTTCATTATAAATCTGCCGTAAATCGGCTGGTGTTTTGCCATCTAAATCAATTACCTGACGAATAATACTTTTGCTCATAGCACGAATTTTTTATTGAGGTTAGAATCAATGCTATGAAGGCTTGGAGACGGTTTGTTATCAAGTAGAATCTGAGAATTTTGCGATCTTTCTTTAGCTTCGAGGCGGCAAATCCCGCTTAGTAAAATCCTTCCGATTTCTCGCAGCTTTTCTTGAGATGAAGTTGGTGTTTTTTGATTTCTGGTTCGTATTTCCATATGGTAGCGATTTTATTAGCAAAATTTCTCATGCCCCGCACTTTGTC
>CAYPUN010000215.1:0-1102 GCA_964413985.1 uncultured Rickettsia sp.
CTTTAGCGATGATGACAACCGCGCTGATCAGAAGCGTTTTCGTAGCGATCGTTAAATCAAGTTGATAGATAAAAAAGCTCGCGCCCTTTTCGCCAAGCAGCAGCGCCGTGATCGCCATAATTTGCACCGCAGTTTTATATTTTGACAATTTGCTGACAGGAAGGCTGACATTCAACTCGGCCAAAAACTCGCGTAGGCCCGACACAAGCACCTCGCGGCAGGTGATAATCAGTCCCGGAATCAAAATAAACGGGTCTTGATTGCTGAAGCTGATCAGCATCAATATTGCAACAATCACAATTAATTTGTCGGCAATTGGATCTAAACATTTGCCAAAATTTGATTGGGCGTGTAAGCTTCTGGCGAAGTAGCCGTCGAAATAGTCGGTGATGCCGGCAATTGCAAATAAAAGCGCGGCGATCACATTGGCAATCAATTCTGGCAAATAAAACGACAGAATTAGAATTGGAATTATTGCAATTCTGGTGGCGGTCAATATATTTGGCAGGTTCTTCATTCGCATTATTTGTGAGTTAAACTGTTTTTAATAAAATAAACTAGATTATCTTAAATTGGCAATGAATTTTTATGGATGATGATAAAAAAGACAAAAAATATACAAGGCCAGCTTTGACGAAAAATCTTTTCGACGAAGAGATGAAGAAGATGCTGGAAGAGCATAAGGATGATGAAGATGGCGAAGATGGTGATGTGAATTTTATTAAGAAAGACGCGGCTTGGCTTGAATATGTGGCGGCGCAGAAGCGAAAAAATGAGGTGGTTGTTGAGGAGGGGCCGAAGAAGCCAAGCGGGGTGAGGCCTGAGGGCAATCAGCAGCGCAATTTGGATCGCGAGACGGGCGGTGTTGAAACTGGTGAATTGAAGATCAGCAAAGAAGAGGCGGCGGATGTTTGGGACAAAAGGCCGGAAGAAATTGAAAAAATGATTGAAGCGGGGCAAGATTTGAACAATGCAGCGAAATCGTCGCGCGATCAGGCTTTTATTCATCGCAAGAAGCAAGAGAAAAAACGTAAGAGCCCAATTGCGGATGCGGCAATTGGTGGTGGCTTTGTTTCCAATTTGAACAAGGCGCGTAAAGCAA
>CAYPUN010000215.1:1112-2104 GCA_964413985.1 uncultured Rickettsia sp.
GTTTAGTAGCAATGATCGCGGCGGCTCGGGAGGCGGCTCTGGGGCTGGCTCGGGCGGCAGTGGTATAACTTTTTAATTTTATAAAATTTATGGATAATTTTTTATTGACTAGATTGCGCAGAAACAGAAAAACGTCGTGGATGCGCGATTTGATTGCCGAAACTGTGGTGCGTCCACAAGATTTGATTTTGCCGCTTTTTATTGTTGAGGGCAAAAATGTGGCGCAAAAAATTCCGCATCTTCCTGATGTTGAGCGTCTTTCAATTGATTTGGCGGTGAAAAAAATCAAGCAAGCGCGAGACTTAGGCATTTGTGCTGTGATGCTTTTTCCGGTGATTGAGCAAAAATTAAAAAACGCCACTGGAAGCGAGGCGTTGAATGCAAAAAATTTGATGTGTCGCGCAGTTGCGGCAATCAAAAAACAAGTGCCAGACATTGGTGTGATTTGTGATGTGGCGCTAGATCCATATACATCGCACGGCCATGATGGCCTGATTGACAAAGATGGTTATGTGTTGAATGATGAAACAATTGAACTGCTTTGCAAGCAAGCGTTGGTGCAGGCTGAAGCTGGTTGTGATATTATTGCGCCGTCAGACATGATGGATGGCAGAGTGCTGGCGATTCGCGAGGTGCTTGACTTCTCGGGCTTTCAAGATGTTGCGATTATGAGTTATGCCGCAAAATATGCGTCAAATTTTTATGGGCCATTTCGCCACGCTGTAGGGTCAGTTGGCAATTTAAAAAGTGGTGATAAAAAAACTTATCAGATGGATTTTAGAAATTCGCGCGAGGCAATTTGTGAAATTGAGCAAGATGTTGCTGAAGGCGCGGATATGCTGATTATCAAGCCGGCGCTGGCTTATTTGGATATTGTGAAAGAGGCTTCGCAAAATTTTAACAAGCCGTTGATTGCTTATCAGGTGAGTGGTGAATATGCGATGTTGAAATTTGCGGCGCAACATGGCTGCTTTGATTTTATGGCGGCGATG
>CAYPUN010000216.1:0-2076 GCA_964413985.1 uncultured Rickettsia sp.
TAGGATAAAAATGCATGATAGAAGGTGAATTAAATATTGCAAGAAATTCAAATTAGTGTCTTAAAACATCTGGTTGAGCAGCTGCTTGAGATGTATCGCCTTTATTTAACTGGTGTACTTGATTTAACTGTATCAACAGAGCGTTGTTTAGTCCGACAGGTGAATTGACTTTGCAAGTATCAAAATTAAAATTTTTCTTAATACCCTCAGTAATATCATCTTGATTTAGCAATACATTATCGATTTTTCGATATTTATCCCACGCTTTGTCCAAAGCAGCTTCTCGGACAAAATGTGATAAAAATATTGCGCATGTTTCTGGGTTTTTAAGATACGGCTGTAGGCCTTCAAAAGTGTTAAATACAATTGCCAGATGGCGCGCCATATGCTTAAACAAAGTGTCCATTTGGCGGCCTCTCTCATATCGAAAATCAAATAAATCGGCAACTTTTTTTCCAACTAATTCGGCAACTTTGTTATTGTTTTCAATTAGAGATTTTGGTGATTTTAATTCTTCTTTTATCTCTTTAATTTTTGAATCAGTGAGTTTTGTTTCATCTTCTTTCGCTTCATCTCCTTTTTGGTTGAAAAATTTTATGATTTCTTTCAAACCTTGTTTTGAAGTTGAAGATTTTTTTTCAAAATCATCGATCAATTCCAAAACTTCTTCCGGATCATCGACTTTCATTTTCTGCACCAAATTTATTAGGCTGATGCAATAAATAGCTTTTTTAATTACAGATCCTTGAGCGCCACGTTTTCTGGCTTTTTCTTCTTTGTCTAGCTCTTCGTCCGCCTCGTAGGCCATGCCCTCTAGGCCGTTAAGTTTTGCAATAAAAGTGGTGGCAGTGCTTGCGATAAATTGTCCAACTAGAGCATTTTCTGCAAGTTTGCAGCTATTTTTCAATTTTGTTATTTGCTCTGGCGAAGCAACATCTTTTCTAAGACGGGCTGTCATTATTTTTCTTTCATCTCTAGAAATAATGCCTTTGCTATCTGTGCTGAACTTTTTTTGGCTTTCTTCAAACGCTGTTTTATCTTCATCTCTTATGACTGCATCAATTAATTTTTGCATTAAATCGATAATTTCATCAAGGCTTCTTTCGTGAGTTGCGTTATAAATTAATTCGATGAAAGTGGCGTAGGCGGTTACGTGATCGCCCTGATGCTTGCCGCCAAGGTTTGTTTTGAAACGACCGTTGGTGGTTATGGTGAAATAAATTCCTTCAGCATTTGCTTCGGAAGATATAGTTATGGGGTGTGATACTTTCTTGCTGCGCGCCATTGCGCCTTCTGAGTGAGGGCTGACGAAATAAACAGAGCCATAATCTTCTGCCTCATCTCCCGTTTGAACAGAGCTGGAAAGAGGGGATCCGCCAGCGTAGCTTGGCAGTTTTGAGGAAGTGTCATTTTGGCTTTCATCTTCACTGCTTGAGGCGTCACTTTCTTCTTTGCTGCGTTTTGAATTTGGGCTACCGTCTTCCGAGCTATCGTCTTTTGTGTTATCGTCGTCGATGGCTGCACTGCCAGATTCTTTGTTTTTTGCAACTGCAGCTTTGCTGCCACGAGGCAGATTATTTGGTGAGCGGTCCATAAAAATTCAATTTTTTGGCAAAAAATAAAAAATACACGAAATCTACTGTCAGAAAATTTTTGGTTTTAAACAAGAAAATGATAAAATTTGCAGGAAAATTTTCTTAAAATAAGACAATCAATCTTGTTTTAATTATCTCTTGCAATCATTACGAAATGATGATAAATTTCTCTGCTTAAACAAAACGAAAGGATCTAGAAATTGCCTGCGGGATGGAATGGTAGACATAACGGACTTAAAATCCGTGGAGCCTAAAGCTCTTGCCGGTTCAAGTCCGGCCGCAGGTACCATCGAATTTGCCTTATAGCCATAGCTGGTTGATGCTAGCTTGGCTGGTTGGCATTTTCACCAAATAATCAAAAATTTGCACCTGATGAATTGGCAACAAAAATTCGCCAAATTATTTAGTTTGATTGTGGTCATGATGGCCTTGGCCTCTTGCGATGGAAATTATTGCGTTGATGCTGATGAATTTGATAGCG
>CAYPUN010000217.1:0-2054 GCA_964413985.1 uncultured Rickettsia sp.
GCAATATGAAAATTAGGGGAGAGGTTTCTGCTGTGGTTGCTGCGCTGGTTTTGCACTGGTTGTGGATACGATTGCGGTTGGGGATTTTCTTTTTGCCGCATCGGCCACCTCAGTTGTCTGAGTTGCATCAACTGCCGCACCTGCCTCAGCCGCCTCAACTGCCACAAGCCCTCTGCAATCAACCTCAAATTCAAAGGACAGGCCTTTTGGAATATTTTCCTGAGGTTTTAATAGTTTTTTTCTTACTGGATGGCCAGAGGTTCTTACGTCTCTTTTGGTGACATAATCTTCTAACTCCTCTCGTTTTGTGACATATATATTTGAAAAACCGGGGCAGATAACCTCGATAAGTTGAAAGCCGGCCCTGTTTTTTGTGGCGCCATCACCTTCTTTTTTGGCACTGCTTTGCAAAAATCTTTCTTCGCCACCTCCCTTAGAGCTGTGTCTTTTTCCGGCGCTGCTTTTTTCAAGGGGTGATGGCTCGGCCGTGGCAGAATCAGAGGAATTTGTTTTGCTAAGCGGAGCAGTTAGATTTTTGTCCATTAGTCCTTGAGCGGCCTCTATTTGCGAGGAAAGAAAGTTGGGATTTTTTGTATTTTTTTGAGCCTCAGCAAGAACGCTTTGTTTAATATAACAATAAGAATTATTGCTTTGCAAATAGCCGTTATAAAAATGAGATGTAATTTTAAAATTATATTTTTGCGCAATTTTCATAAGGGCAGAAATCGCGTGTGGCGATATTGTAAGCGTGTTGCAACTTATAAATTCTAGCGCCAAATCTTGCACGCCCATTTCGGACAATTCTGCAAATGGTATGGTTAATAAAATATCTTCAAAGTTTGGCCCCTCAGAATCTTTATACAAATTAAAAGATTCTGAAACTATAAAAAATCCTGCAGATTTTAACTCTTTTTTTTCTGCACATCTTTCTGCGCAGCTAGATAAAACAAATTCTTTTAAGCCAAAAGTACTCTCGATTCCACCACCATCTTTGGGAAGTTTTTTCTTGATGAAGCCAAATTTTAAATTAGGATCATCTAAAAGCCTATCAAGCTCGTGAATAGAGTCGAAGACGTCAATATCACCTTCAGACGATCTTAAAAAGGTTGCTTCGCACACCGTTGGAGAGTGAACCCTTTCGCCATTTATATCACAATTAACAACACCAACACCAAAATTAATATCGTAGGGTGTTTTTTGACTTGTCCATTGGCTGCGACTAATCAAGGTTTCGCGAGTTGTTTTGCTCGGTGAATAATATTTATACTCTTCTGCGTTTTGCCACACATCGTCAGAGCCGCGAAATTCCATTTGCTTGATCCATAGAGGGTCTTTTATTTTGATGGTGCAAGAGTGGCCTTCTTCTTCGTTGATGACGCATGGCTCTTTAGGGGCCTTTTCTCTTATCGAATGAGTAAAATCGCGAAAGCTTTCTATCAATCGCAGCTTTTCCGCATTGATTCTATTGCGGGTATTTTCCTTTAAAAAAGCATCTTCTTCGGCTTTATTTTTCAAAATTAAGTCATTGATGCTATCTATGGAGTCTTCAAGTTTTTTAACGCCATCAAGAATGCTGGAGCCATCTTCAATAAGATTAAATCTCTCTTCATCTGAAAAAAAATTATCATAAAGCAAAATTTCTTTCTTAAAATCTGATAAGCTAAAATCCATTTTTTTCATCTCTTCATCATCAGAAAACAAATTGCCTAAATCGGTGCCAAACCTTGCAAATGCTTTGTCTATAAGCCTGATAACTGAGCTTGAGATGATTGTGTTTTGTCTTGTTTTGTGATCCATTTTCTAAATAGCAATTTATAAGTTTTAAGAAATCGCCTCAATAGAAAAATCCGCCTCGCTAGAATTGACGCTTGGCGGCAAAATTGTGATGCCATGACTTTTTGCAACTTGCAAAAACACGTTGATTTTGACGGTGTTGTCAATTTCGAGATTGATTGAGGCAACCAAAAATTCAACAGGGTAGTGCGCCTTTAAATATGCGGTTTGATAAGAAATAAAAGCATAGGCAGCGGCGTGCGATTTGTTAAAACCATAGC
>CAYPUN010000218.1:0-2043 GCA_964413985.1 uncultured Rickettsia sp.
TTAAAACATCTCTAACAACAACAAAATCAATGTCTTACAACCAACCAGACGCAAGTGGAAAATTTGGCCAATTTGGCGGAAAATATGTTGCCGAAACCTTGATGCCAGCCATTTTGGAGCTTGAAAGCGCTTATAACAAAATCAAAAATGATGCCGATTTTCAAAAAGAATTTGCATATTATATGAAAGATTATGTTGGCCGTCCAAGCCCGCTATATCTGGCTGCACAGCTCACTAAACATTGCGGTGGTGCAAATATTTATCTCAAGCGCGACGAGTTGAATCACACTGGGTCGCACAAAATTAACAATTGCATTGGACAAATTTTGTTGGCGAAGAAAATGGGCAAGAAGCGCATCATTGCTGAGACGGGAGCTGGTCAACATGGTGTTGCAACTGCAACTGTTTGTGCACTTTTCAATTTGCCTTGCGTGATTTATATGGGCGCGAAAGACGTTGAAAGACAAGCGCCAAACGTGTTTCGCATGAAATTGCTGGGTGCGCAGGTTGTGCCTGTGACAAGCGGCTCGCAGAGCCTTAAAAATGCGATTAATGAAGCGATGCGTGATTGGATTGCAAATGCGAAAGATACTTATTATTTGCTTGGCACGGTTGCTGGGCCGCACCCTTATCCTGCAATGGTTCGCGACTTTCACTCTATCATTGGCAAAGAGGCGAAGGAGCAGTTTTTTGCGCTGCATAAAAAGCTTCCCGATGCTTTGGTGGCGTGCATTGGCGGTGGGTCAAATTCTATTGGATTGTTTCATCCATTCATTGATGATGATGTTAAAATGTATGGTGTGGAGGCGGCTGGGAAGGGCTTGAACAGTGGTGAGCACGCTTCTTCAATTTCGGGTGGAAGTGTTGCGGTTTTGCATGGCAACAAGACGTTTTTCTTGCAAAATGATGATGGACAGATTCAGGATGCGCACTCTATTTCTGCGGGGTTGGACTATCCTGGGATTGGGCCGGAGCATGCTTATTTGCATGAAATAAATCGCGTCGAATATGTGAGTGCAACTGATGATGAGGCGCTTGAGGCCTTTCAATTGCTGTGCAAAACTGAAGGGATCATCCCTGCTCTTGAGTCGTCTCATGGGGTTTCTTTTGCTTGCAAATTGGCGAAGGAGATGGGGGTTGGTAAGAATATTATTGTGAATTTGTCGGGGCGTGGGGATAAGGATATTTATACGGTTGCTGGCGCGCTTGGGTTTAAAATTTAACGAACTAAGGGAAGTAATTATCTCTTTGTTAGAGGTGATATAACCCCTTGAACGCTCCAACCGTGGCTCAGTCGCGTTCAAGGGGTTATATCACCTCTAACAAAGAGATAATTACTTAAAATTAAATTTTTTAAAAACATTTTTCATTTTTTGAAAATTTTTAAAACTTCAATTTTTAAAACTTCTTGGGGCTTCAAAATTAAAGCTTGGGGCTTGAAAAACTTTTAAAGCTTAAACAATTTTTTGGGTTAAATTTTTGGGTTAAAAATAAAAATAAATTAAATGAAACGAATTGAGAAAACTTTTGCGCAGTTGAAATTGCAGAAAAAATGTGCTTTGATTGGCTATATTTGTGCGGGGGATCCGGATTATGGGGTGTCGCTTGAGCTGTTGAAAAATATGCCTGCGGCGGGTTGTGATATTGTTGAGCTTGGGGTGCCGTTTCTTGATCCTGCGGGTGATGGGCCCGTGATTGAGGCGGCTTCGAAGCGTGCAATTGAAAATGGAGCGTCGCTGAAAACAACGTTGCAGATGGTGGCGGAGTTTAGGAAAATCAATGGTTCGACGCCTGTTGTGTTGATGGGGTATTATAATCCATTTTTGAAATATGGGCTTGACAAAATTTTTGCGGATGCAGATTTGGCGGGGGTTGATGGGGTGTTGATTGTTGATTTGCCGTTTGAAGAAAGAGGTGAAATTGCAAAACATATAAAGGCGACGAACCTTGATTTTATTGATTTGATTGCGCCTTTGACTGATGAAGAACGCATCAAAAAAATTGCCAGCAATGCTAGTGGGTTTTTATATTTGATCTCGATGC
>CAYPUN010000219.1:0-2034 GCA_964413985.1 uncultured Rickettsia sp.
TCCACCTCAAATGCTGATGCAATATTCTTCAATCAACCAGAATCAATTTGTTGGCTATTAAACATAAGAGCCACCGACGTAGAATTCACGCCACTTCTCGCAGCCTATGCAATTTTATACAAAGACGGAAAAATAGATTTATTTGCAGAAAAAAATCGCTTCGAAAAAAAATTAAATCACATAAATATTATCGCGCCATCGCAGCTACAATCAACAATATCAAAGCTTCGCAGCCAAATCAAAAAAATACAAATTGATCCAACCACAACAAATTTTTCCATATATAAATTACTTTCACAAAATTTCATAACCATCGAGAAGCCAGACCCAGCGCTGCTTCCACGCTCTTGCAAAAACAAAACAGAAATCGCCGGAGCAATCCGCGCCCACGAAATTGACGGCCTCGCTTTAACAAAATTTCTATTCTGGATCGAAAAAAACCAAAAAAATACAGACGAGCTTAAAGCCCAGCACAAGCTGCTCGAGCTGCGAAAAGAACATCCCGATTTTATCTATCCAAGCTTCAACTCAATATCATCTTTCGCCGCTAATGGCGCGGTTATACATTATCACGCCACAGCAAAAACCAACAAAAAATTCACCCCAAATTCACTATATCTAATAGACTCGGGCGGCCAATATTATCAAGGCACCACCGATGTCACGCGCGTGGTCGCAATTGGCAAGCCAACAAAAGAAATGAAAAATGACTTCACCCTTGTTTTAAAAGGCCACATCGCACTTGCAACAGCAAAATTCCCCCAAGGCACATCGGGCTCAAACCTTGATGCTCTAGCGCGCATAGCATTGTGGAAAAATCACAAAGACTACGATCACGGCACAGGGCATGGTGTGGGAAGCTTTCTCAGTGTTCACGAAGGCCCGCAAGCAATCAACAAACGCAACACCCAAGCGCTTCTAGAAGGCATGATAATTTCCAACGAACCAGGTTACTACCTCGAGAACTCATACGGAATAAGGGTCGAGAGCCTCATGCTTGTCGAAAAATCAGCAAAAAATTTCCTCCAATTTCGCACTCTAACCCTTGCCCCCATTGACTTCAACCTCATCAACTTCAATATACTAACCCAAGAAGAGACGATTTGGCTAAAAAATTATCATAAAAAAGTTTTTTTAATTCATAAAAATTTTTTAAATGCCAGCGAGAAAGCTTGGCTACAAGCGCTTCTGGAGCGTTTTGAAAATATTTGAAAAAAGGCTATTGACAAATAAGAAAATAAATTGTTTAATATTTGCCCCTTTCGTAAGAAAAGAGGAAACAGCTAGAAAAAATCAAAACAGATTTCAAGGAAACTTGAGTGACTTGTAAGATTTATTTTTCAGGTCAGTAAAATCGTTTTGTTCTAGTTTAGTTATTTGACATCGTGAATATTTGATAGTTAGAGAATACCGCAAATTATAGCTATGCGAGCAATCGCATAATTCAATTTGCAATAAATTCAAAACAAAATAGTTCCTTAAGTTTGGTTATCGTTAATCAGTGCAGAATTTATTCTGTACATAGTATTTACTCAAATAAACAAAATAAGGGCATTCGACGGATGCCTTGGCATAGATAGGCGATGAAGGACGTAATAGGCTGCGATAAGCCTCGGGTAGCTGCCAATAAGCTTTGATCCGAGGATTTCCGAATGGGGTAACCCAGTCTCTTTTAGAGATTATTTTTAGCTGAATACATAGGCTAAGAAAGCAAAACCTAGTGAACTGAAATATCTAAGTAGCTAGAGGAGAAGACATCAACCGAGACTCCGTTAGTAGTGGCGAGCGAACGCGGAACAGGCCAGTCCTAAGGATTTGTTAATAAGAATTACCTGGAAAGGTAAGCCATAGAGGGTGATAGCCCCGTATTTAAAGCAGCAAATCTTTAGGCTCGAGTAGGGCGGGACACGTGAAATCCTGTCTGAACATGGGTGGACCAGTTCATCCAAGCCTAAATACTCATCTATGACCGATAGTGCACAAGTACCGTGAGGGAAAGGTGAAAAGAACCCCGATAAGGGGAGTGAAATAGAA
>CAYPUN010000220.1:0-2003 GCA_964413985.1 uncultured Rickettsia sp.
ATCACTTGACAACGTTGGAAAAATCACACTTAAAGAAACAGCATCAAGCGACTCTTTGAGAAATATTGCCATTGCTGCAAGTGCTGCTGCATTGACTGCGGGATCTATCAAGGCTTTGCAGGCCAATGGAGCACTTACAACTACGTCGCCTTCCGCAGCACCTACAACAACAGCGCCAACATCGCCAACCACAGCTTCACCAACGGCTTTATCTGCACCAACACCAACAGCGTTATCAACATCGCCAACATCCCTAACATCATCAGCTCCATCGTCGTTATCAACAACAGCATCATCGTTATCAACAACGCAAAGCCAAATCACCAACCTTACAGAATTAACAAACAGATTTAGTGATGCTTTGATAAAATCTGCAGTATCAACCACTTCGCAAGTTGCAGCGCAATCTGCGATAAATGGGGATGGTTTTACGCAAGCGCTTAGGGCGCAGTTGAAGAATGTTTTGGTTAATGCGGCGGGGGAAGTTGGGGCGAATAATATTGGGCTTGCCGCAAAAACAGGTCAGATTAACACGGCGCAGCAACTTGCGCTTCATGCGGGGCTTGGTTGTGCAATGGCGGCAGCGGGGAGCAACAACTGCGGGGCTGGTGCAGCGGCTGGGGTTGTGGGTGAAGCACTTGGAAGTACTCTTGATAAAAACACAAACTTAAGCAATGAAAATATTATTGCCGCTTCGCAAATATCTGGCGCTTTGACGGCGGCGATGGTTGTTGGTGCGGATGATGGGGATAGTGTGTTTGCTGGGGGGAATGTGGCTAGGAATGCAACTCAGAATAATGCTATATATATTGGTGGAGAAGTAAAAATTCCAGGAAGTGATTTTCTTACGGGAAAGGGAAATGACTATGATCTCAATTCTGGATTAAACATTGGTAAAGGACTGGAGCAGAAATCGATAGGAACAGATGGCAACAGTAGCGCATTTTATGTTATTCCAACGTTTGGCATCGGGGGATACATAAATTTTATTCCTCACGGAGAAAATATAAATAAAGTTTTTTCTTTGGGTTATAAAAATTTCATATCGGCCGATTATTTAACCACTCATCAAAATAATAGCGGTTATGGAGTAAGTCTTGGCATTTCAACAAGTCCTATAACTTGGATACCCGCAAACATTACAATAGATAACAGCAATCAATCTAACTTTAAAAAATGAAAAAGATAACAAAACGACAATTTAAAAATCTATTTGCTGGATTCTCGTTATTATTAATAATTGATTATCCATTATTACCATTTTTGTTATCATTATTTTACGATAATCAAGAAAATTTTTGTGAGGAGTATAGTCTTGGAAGTTGTTTGCTTATAACGCTGTCTTTTATGGGGTTAATCATTTCTTTTTGGTGCTTAGCTTGGTTAATAAACTACGCTATATTTTTTATGGATGATTACAGAAATAAAAAACTTAAGAGTAATTTATCTTTGCCATTCTATCTTTACATTAAATATACTCAAAAATCATTTAGAAATAGCAGAATTAAATCTTCTTTTGCAGCTCTAATTTTGGTAATTTTATGTTTTGGGGCTGCGTATTTGTTTTTCCATGAATTGTCGATATTCTTCTTCAAAAAAAATTAATTTCTAGATTTTGACAAAGATTTCAAGGGCTTAAAAACTGACATTAAAAACTGGAGCACCAATAACCAACCAACTTACGACCATGTTTAAAAACTCTACAAATCTCAAAATTTTTTTCATTGAGGGCAAAATTGTTTCAATATTATATTGCTTTTTCCTATCCCTGATGATCGCTAAAAATAAGTCTATTTTAAAAGAAAAAAACGTTGCATTATTAATTATTGCTTCAGCTCTATTCGCATTTGTTAATGGCGCTATATTGGGACTGGTGCCATGCGCATATTTAAGCATGGTTAATAAACGTTGATTTGACGCATAAAAAATTAATAAATTTAAAAAAACCAATTATGAAAAATTTTTGCACCATAAAATATTTTCTTACAATAATTTGCTGCACT
>CAYPUN010000221.1:0-1975 GCA_964413985.1 uncultured Rickettsia sp.
AAAAGATTCATACAGCTTTTTACATTTACCATTCTTCTTAGAATCTTCTTTCAACAAACCAGCAAGAAGTTGCAAAATAAATTCATCATCGCGATTTTTTCCAGCTTTAACTTTTGCACCACTTATCGCTCCAAAGCCATGAGCCAGTAAGGCTAGACCCACTTCAACATTTTTAACGTGACTTAAAGCATATTCAAGCGGATACATTTCATCATCCACCTCTTCATCATCCACCTCAGCAATTTTAAATTTAATTTTTGTGCGATCAAATTCTGCAACTTTTTCATCTGGCAAATTAAAAAGAAAACTTTGCAAATCTTCAATATTTCCTGAATCAATAATTTGTTGCAGCTTAACAAAATCGGGATCAATTTCTTTGGCACCGCTTTTGTTTTTTGCTTTTGACTTTTTGCTTTCAGTGACAGCTGTGTCAGCCGCAGCACTTGCCACATCAGCTTGCGCAGCCTCATTTTTAGAATCATCATCTTCAACAAACTCCACTTCCAAAGATGCAAAAGGATTTGGTTTAATTGCGCGTGAAGCACCCTGCAAATCAGCAACAACAGCCTGCGCAGCCTGTGCAACATTTGCAACTTTATCTTTGTCTTGCCAAAACATCGCTTCAGCTTTCATTGGTGACAACAAAAATATTATCTGTTCGCGCGCCGCCTTATCACCCTTCAAAGCACGCTTCAAATCTTCATTTCTTAACACCACAAAACACTTTTCCCCACAAATTTTTTTTGCCATTTCATCGCGAGCATAAGTTGCTCCATCACTAACCAATTCACCATTGGCTTGTCGCACTAAATGGAACGGTCCATCAGTTTCGACAATTCCAATAATTCTGTTTTTATAATAAAGCGCCGCATCTGCACTTTTAACTTTTTTATTGCCAACCATGCCATATTTTTTTTCATGCCCCACTTTCACATCGCCAAATTCATACTCCTCCAAATCCTTGCCCACCAAGGCTTGCCAGCCATCAAATTGAAAATTTCTTACAATTTCACGAAAAACTTTTCTTTGCGAATAAGAAGGTTTCTCTTCAGTGCTTAACTCAATTTTATCAGTTTGCGCCAATAATTCTTTTGGAATTTTAACTCCCAAAACTTTGTCGCAATAAAGACAAATTTCCAGCAATGATTTAAAATTGGTATCAGAAATTTTTTCACCAGCTTCTTTTTTGCCACCAGCCTTTGTCACATCAGCAGCAGGCCTCGCCAAATATTCACCACAATTTTTTAAAATTGCGATCAATTGCTGTTGGGGAATGGTTTTTAAAAGACCAATATTTCTTGCATGCAGCAAAATATTAATCGCTTTCTTTGTATATTCTTCATCAACATATTTTCTTTGCGACAAATCATGAATTCTATTTTTAATGTCAGATAAAACTGACAATTTTTGCTCCACCTCTTGCGCTCTAACACCGCACAAAGACAAAGCACGCAGCACATCAATTGCCATTTCATCACTAATTCCACCAACTGTTTTTATCGCAGCAAAACGCGCAATAATTTTATCAACATTAATCACCAAATTAGCATTGCGTGCTTTTCGCAATAATTCACAAATCTCATAGCCCAAAAAACGCTTATCTTGCAAAAGATTTTCTAAACTAGAGTCAAATTCACCTTGCAGCATTGTTTGAAGAAATAATTAATAAGATGAACAACATTTACTACAAATAATAATAATCCGCAAGATATAGCTGTTTCTAGGCTTTTCACTAACGCAAATATTTACAATTTTGCCCTTGAAAGGTTCGAAATGAGTAATTATATAAAAACCATCTTTTTAATCAAAACAATCGCAAAAATGACAAACAAACAAGAATTTAACTTTGACGTTGAAGTTGGAAAAGTATTAAATTTGATGATCAACTCACTTTATGCCAACAAAGACGTGGCGCTGCGCGAGTTGATCTCGAACGCCGCAGATGCTTGCGACAAATTGCGTTATCTTGGCGCGC
>CAYPUN010000222.1:0-1956 GCA_964413985.1 uncultured Rickettsia sp.
GCCCGAGAGCATGATCTGCCCCTGTCACTTCCGCCGCTTGAACTGGAATGTTTGCAGGAGGATTTGGCTCAAAGTGCTCTGGATTTTGTTGATGATCTTGCTCCCCAATTCCAGCATTTTGTTGATGTCCTTGCCCCTCAATTACAACAGGAGGAGGATTTTCTGCCGCTGGATTATTTGGCCCTGCTTGATCTTGGGGTGCGGGTTGCCCCCCCATTTGAGCATCGCCATGATCTAGTAAGGGCATTGGCCCTACCCGATTGTTCCAGTGTTGTATAGCCGCTGCGTCTCGACCATCCCGTATTCGTTGAGCTTGAAATCGAGTTTTTGATGTTAGGGCTAATCCCGTAACGGTTGCGAGAGTTGCTGCAGCAACCATCGCCGTGCCAAATTCACTTAATGGCGCTTTGGTTATCGTTACAAGGCCGGCCACAAAAATAACAAACATGGATAGTCCTACGAGATTATTTCTACGAACAACATTCCTAAATTGTCTTAGCATAAGTATATATATTTTATAACATTTCCCACCTTAAATTAAACTTTTATGCTTCATATTTTTGGTCTAAAAGTTTAATTTAAGGCGGGAGACGGCGTTATGTATTTTTTAATGTTGAAATAGAGTTTAAAAGCCAATCTGCAACAAAATTTTTAGCGACATCTAAAATAATTGCAAGTTTTTAAATAGCGCTGTTATAAGAAATCAAATTTTGTTTATCAAAATCTATAAAACCTATTTTCCATCATACCATTTTTTTGCCAATTTGTTGACCTCGTCAAGCATTTTATCAAGCTGTTTGCCGCGCTTGGTCATGCTGTAAGTCACTTTTGGCGGAACGCTATCTTCTTGGTGGCGCGACAGGATTTTTTCATCTTCAAGCAGGCGCAGTCTTTGTGTTAAAATTCTGCCCGAAATGCCATCAATACTTCTTCTAAGTTGACCATATCTTTGTGGTCCTTGGCTGCGAATCAGCCACAAAATATAAGTTGTCCATGGCCCGCCAAGCAGCTCTAGCAGCCTTTGCATAGGGCAGCGCACATGCATTTTGTTTGGTGTTTTTTGCTCAGTTTTGTGGATGGTTTTTGATTTTTTCTTCATGATCAGTTTGCAATAGTGTTGAATAAGTGGTTGTTGCTTAGATGTTGTTAGCAAAGATAATTAAGTTGTTACTTAAAGTTAGTATATAAAATATACCAAGTATATAAAATATACTTAGTATAAAAAATATACTGGTTACTTTAAAATACCTACTTGTATAAATATACCACAATAACTATTTTTAAAACAATGATTATTTTAATCAGAAAAATAACCTAAATTTATTATTATGAAAACATTAAAATTGCTTACAGCGGCAGCGATCTGCGCCAGTTTTATCTCGCACAATTCTTTTGCACAAGAAGTAAAATATAACATCGAGCCAACTCACACAAGTGTGATTTGGAGTGCAAATCATTTTGGCTTTTCTGATGTTTCTGGAAGATTTAGCGAAGTTGAGGGTGTGATTTTGTTTGACGAAAAAGCGCCACAAAAATCAAGTGTTGAAGCCACAATCAAAATTGCCAACATCAGCACTGGTATGGTTAAATTCGATCAACATCTCAAAAGCAAAGATTTTTTTGACGTCGAAAAATTCGCTACAGCAAAATTTGTCAGCAAAAAAATCACGGTTGTTGGCAAAAACAAAGCAAAAATTGAAGGTGATTTAACTTTGCTTGATGTGACAAAGCCCGTGACATTGAATGCCAAGTTTAACAAGGCGGGAGTAAATCCGATTAACCAAAAACAATCAATTGGATTTAGCGCTACAGCAACAATCAATCGTTCAGATTTTGGTATAAAATATGCGCTACCGGGCGTTTCGGATAAAGTTGCTTTGGCAATTGAAGTTGAAGCGAATCGTTAGTTTAATAAGTGATGTGGCGGGGCGCGCTTTTGGGCCGCCCCGTTTTTTG
>CAYPUN010000223.1:0-1894 GCA_964413985.1 uncultured Rickettsia sp.
CAAGTTTGATCAATTTTTTGTGGCAAGTTTGAAGCAGCATTCTAAGATTGCGTGAAGGTTTTGTTCAACAATAATCAAGTTTTTTTGGGTTGGGTGAGTGACAAATAATTTGCTAAAGCGTTTTTTGCGATTTGGTTTGATGAAAAACTTCTGAGCCAGAGATTACAAAACAGCTGCTCGCTGTTTTGTAGGGGTGGGGTTTCTTTTTTTAATTAAGATTGTTGACTTATTTATAAAAAAGATCATTCTGTGCTGCAAACTCTTAAAAATAAAATTATAAAATTATGGATAACCCAATTAATGATTTCTCATTTGCTGCAGAAAAAGATGTATGGGAAATGATTGGTGGAGAAGGCGCAGTACAAGAGCTAACAGAAGGTCAGCTTTATCTAATAGATCAAAAAACCGAGAAATTAAAAGACATTTTTAAGAAATATAAATCAAATCCCAGTCTAGATCGGAAAGGTTTTGTCGAAGAAGTTGATGAATTATTTCGTTCGTATTATGAAGATTTTTCTAAAAAATGTGAAGGTGAGTCATTTTCAACAGAAGAAATCAAGGAAGCATTTATTGCGGATGCCTTCGGGGAAATTTCAACAATTTTGGATGAAGAAAAAAATTTTGATTTGATGGAAGATTTGCGGGCAGAATTTATTGACGAAAAAGAATCTTTTGGTGTCAGGCTCTTTTGCTCTAAGATGCTTAAGTCTTTGAGAGATACTAAAAAGCCTATGGATCCAGTATATCGCGCATTCTTAATATTAGACTTAGGCTTTTATGCTCAATCAGAAGGCAATCCTAATCGTGAAGCTTCAGAAGCTTATCATTTTAGCTCAAACGAACGCTTGTCTGTGGACAGAATTTTAAAAGGAATTCAACAATATAAAGAAGATCCTCAAAAAAATATTTCAAGAATGACTCCCCAAAGAGCTGAAAAACTGCTTTATGTTCTTGAAGAATGCGTGAAAGGAAGAAAAATAAGTTTATTAAAAAGCGTTGATTTTGACAGAAAAAAAGCTATGCAAGATGCATTTGAGGCGATAACATCTTGCGTGGGTTTAGGTCAAGATTTTTTGCAAAAAGCGAAAAGTTTACAAGAAGAGTGTGGTGCTGTTTTTGGGGCAATCAAACTTTTTGAGGAAAACGGTTTTGCAAGAAATGGTTTTGGTAAATATAGCGAGAAAAGTAAGGGTTTGGTAAGGCGAAATGATGCGTTGAAGGAATATCTCGATGGAAATGATGGAGCTGTTGGAGTTAGGACTAAATATCCTGATCAGAATTATTTAAAATTTTTATCTCTTGCTCAAAAATTTGAAGAAGATTCAAAACTAAGAGATTCAAATGTAGGAAATCTTGCGAAGATGGATGCGCTTGAGAGAGACGAATTAGATCGTACAAAAATATTGGATGCTTCTGAATATGTTTCGCGGCAATGGATGGTTAATGCTGCTAAAACTCATGGTAAATTTTATAATTTTCACCGTAGTGCGGGAACGGAATTTAGCAATATCATTAAGCTTTTAAAATCTGACCCGAGAGCATTCATAAAAGATGTGCAAGAATTATATAACGAAGTTCGTGAATTTTCAACTATTTCGAAGCTGTTTAAGTCTAATAGAATTGCATATGATTATAAAGAATGCATAGCTCACGAAAAGGTCAGAGAAATTTGCAAAAATTTTCTAACGAATGAGTATGGAGAAGAGGCTTATTTTGACGATCCTGATTCTGAAGATCCTCAAAATAAGCTTAAAAAGGTGTTTCAAGAAGTTTTGAGTGTTGCGAATCAATCGCTTTCGCAAGGGAAAAGGGAGGATATACAATTTCAAAAAAAGAGGCCCGAAGTTGACGCGTTTGGTGGATCTCCTTCAGCAGTTCCGGGGTTGGCAGGAGT
>CAYPUN010000224.1:0-1880 GCA_964413985.1 uncultured Rickettsia sp.
TTAACTCAACAAATTTGCCAAAAATTGTCAGCGAAAATGGCACTTGGATTTCTTATAACAAATTTGGCAACTCTCACCAGCTCAACAAAATCAACAGCGAAATCACTTTTTCAAAAAGAAAAATTATCGCGCAAGGATCATTTGAAAATCGCGACATTGTCAACAATTTCAAACTCTATGCGCGATTTGAAGAAAAACTCAAAGACTTCTCGCAGCTTGGATCCTCAACGCTTGAGATCACTTCGCAATATGGCAATTTTAAAATTAGCGGCGATTTTCCTGAAGAAAATTTAGGAATTTTTAAGAGCAGATTTAAAGGCGTGATTGAAGGCGAAATTTTTGATTTGAAAAATTTTTATAAAAGTTATGTTGCGCAAGATGGCTTTCTATTCAATAAAATCAGCCCTGTAAACCGATCTATAAAAGTGAAGGCTTCAGTTTTAAATGACGATCAACAAATTACAATCAGCAATATTTTTATTGCCTCCAGCGTTATCAGCGGTCTTGGCGATATCTCGCTTGATTTTTCGACAAAATTGCCACTGATTGATATTCGCATGTCCCTTGAAAGCATTGATCTCGACGCCATTTTTATCAATGACAAGGAAGTCGCTGCGGCAACTGCTGAAACGCAAAAAAGTGATGAGCGAAAAATTGCCGATAGCGGCAGCGAAAAACCAGCGACAGAAAACTCTGCGACCAATGAAGACATCACAATTGATGGCCAGAAAAAAGCTTTGAATGAAGCTGCTTTTGATATAGCAAAAGATATTCGTGACTTCGATTTGACCGCAGAAATAAAGGTTGCGCGCATAAAATATCTTGAAGACGAAATAAGAAATGTCAATTTTTATACCACAATTTCTAAGCAAGGTGAAATTTTGATTTTGCCGCTAAGTCTTGAGGTTCCAGGTGGCGGGCTGTTTCGCATGAGCGGCGTTCTCGAAAATCGCGAAGTGCCAAAATTTGTTGGAAGCCTTGATGCGTCTGGCTCTAAACTCTCTGCAATTTTGAAATGGTTTCGCTTTGAATCACAAAATTTAATTTATGACAATCTTAAAGATTACAATCTCTACGCCGATATTTTACTTGTGCCAAATTTGACAACACTCAACAACGTCTATCTCAATGTTAACAACGGTCAAAGCGAGTTGCTTGGTGAAGTAAAAATTCGCTACACCAACAAAACCTCAGCAATTTTTAGCAACTTTCGCGTCGATAATTTTGTTGTTGATGATTATTTTTTTACATCGGGACAAAACTATTATCTCTCTACAGGCTCGCTGCTCAAGAAGCTTTTGTGGCTCAACAATTTAACCTCAAACAGCGATTTAACTTTGTCTTTTGACAAATTAATTTACAAAGATTTAACTTTCAGCGATCAATTTTTAAAAACACGCTTCGGGCCCGGATACCTTGAAATTAGCCAGTTTAAACTAGATTCTGATCGCATAAAATTATCTGGATCGCTAAATGTTGACATTAGCGGACAAATTCCAAAACTAAATTTGGCGATTAAATCTGACAAATTTATTTACGCTTCCGATATCAACAACGGCGCCCCAAGCAAGGCTGAACAAAGTATCGACAAAACACAAATTATCAACAAAATCACTGCAATCGATCAATTTTATGCCCTGCCTTCGCTTGAAGGTTTTAGCGGCGACATTTCACTTGATCTGCAACAATCTTCCTTTGATGGCCTAGAGCTTACAAACACAAAGGTTGACGGCAAAATGAAAGATGGCGTTTTCAATTTTAGCAATTTTTCTACCGACCTTTATGGAGGCTCTCTAACCTTTAGTGGTATGCTTGGAGTCAAGTTTGATAAAGCAATTAGTGGCAATATCACAATTTCTAAAATCGCTCTCAAGCCTGTG
>CAYPUN010000225.1:0-1860 GCA_964413985.1 uncultured Rickettsia sp.
TTTGATTGCGATAAAAAATTAGCAAAAAGTTAAAATAAATTTGATATTCTGATGCTGAGTGCTCATGACTGGCGTGCTTCAAGAAGATTTTGTAAAATTTATCTCCCGTGCCATCGTGATCTTCAACTTTTTTGAAAAGCTCTGAGATTATGGCGCGATTGAACATCATGCTGTGACAAACTCCCGAAACTTCTTGAAATTCTGCCGGCAATTTTTGATGCGAAATTTCTGGCCATAAATCATTGATGTGCTTTGCAACCGCTATATCAAAGGGTTTGCGCTTGATGTTGGTGTCTTTGCTGGTGTTGTAAAATGGCCTGCCTTGCTTGTCGAACATTTTGGTTTTGCGAAAAAAAACCGTATCTGAATCGAGGATTAAAACATTTTCAGCGATGTCTGGAATGACAATTGGCGCGTATAATTTGAGCAATTGCTGAAAATACCATCCACATGCGTTACCCGCATATTGCCGCACAAAATCAATGGTGAAAGGAAATTCTGACTCTGGAAACCACTCGGCGCTGTTGGTGTAACGCTCTTTTGAAACGGTGATGATGCGGCGCACGCCAATAATTTTTTTGCGCGCGGCTTCGATGCAATATTCAAGCACCGCTAAGTCTTTTTTGTGAACGGGAATTACGATGTCAAAAACTTGCGATTTCATTCGGGCAAAATAATAATTGTAAAAAGCCAAGTAAAATAGAGCGGGTGAATTAAAAAGTGAAGGAATTGTTTTGTTTGGTTTTTTTTAAGACAATAAAAAAGGTGACCACAAATTTTGTGACCACCTTTTTTGAAAAAAATATTTCTGATAAAAAACTACCAGCGATAGTGAGCGAAAGCTTTGTTTGCTTCTGCCATTTTGAAAACTTCTTCGCGTTTTTTGACAGCCCAACCTTTGTTTTCCAAAGATTCCATGATAACGAATTGAACTTTGTTAGCCAATCCTTTGCCTTTGATGTTGTTGATCGCGATTTTAAGCCATTTTAAAGCAAGTGCTGAACCACGACGAGGAGAAACCTCAACTGGGATTTGATAAGTTGCACCGCCAATTCTGCGTGATCTAACTTCCACTTTTGGAGTTACGTTTTCTAGAGCTTCTTTGAAAATATCAATTGGGCTTCTTTTGAATTTCTTTTCAAGTTCGTCGAAAGCTTGATAAACAGCTTTTTCAACAACTGATTTTTTTCCATCATCCATCAAGCGATTTACAAAACGTGAAACAATGATTTCGCCATATTTAGCATCTGGAATAATTTTTCTAATTTGTGCCGCTCTTCTACGCATTTGGTTATTATTTTATAAATTTATATTGCCACGAGGCCTTGTGAATAAAGGCCTACGCGAATTTTGTTAAAACTATTTAGGCTTTTGTGCGCCATATTTTGAACGAGATTGCTTACGATTTTTAACACCTTGGGTGTCAAGATAACCGCGGATCAAGTGATAACGTACACCCGGCAAGTCTTTTACACGGCCGCCGCGCAAGGCAACAACAGAGTGTTCTTGCAAGTTGTGACCTTCACCTGGGATATAAGCAATAACTTCATGTCCGTTGGTAAGTTTTACACGAGCAACTTTACGAAGAGCCGAGTTTGGCTTTTTTGGAGTTGTTGTATAAACACGAGTACAAACACCTCTTTTTTGAGGGCAAGCTTCCATCGCTGGAACCTTATTTTTCTTGGTCTGCTTCACTCTAGGCTTTCTAATAAGCTGATTGATAGTTGGCATCTTAAATATTGTTAAATAAGTTGTAAAAAAGTTTTTTAGGGGCGAGAATTTTAGATGGAAAATAATTTAAGTCAAGAGTTTTTTGGAGAGATTTTGAAGCGAGCAACCATAAGGCTGCCCGCTCTTTAA
>CAYPUN010000226.1:0-1852 GCA_964413985.1 uncultured Rickettsia sp.
GGCCTTCCAACCACCAAATGACTGGCTCCAAAGCCAAGTGCCTGTGCGACAGTTGCGGTTCTTTTTTGATCGTCTCCACCTTTTGCAGCGCGAATTCCGGGAGTTACAATCAAAAAATTGTCACCCAAATTTTGACGCAATTTTTGCGTTTCAAGAGGCGAAGCGACAACGCCGTCAACGCCTGATTTAAGCGCCAATGCGGCTTTTTTCAAAACCAATTCTTCAACACTCATCGAAGCATCAAAACCCATCTCGTCCAAATCATTTTTTGCCAAACTTGTCAAAACTGTCACCGCCAAAATTTTTGTTTTGCCCTTATTTTGTGCGGCTCCAGCCATCATTTCAGAATTTGCAGCATGAATCGTCAGCAAATCAATTTCATATTGCGCAAGATTTTTTACAGCGCGAGCCACTGTTTGCGGGATGTCATAAAGCTTCAGATCTGCAAAAATTTTTTTATTTTTTTTCTTTAAGAATTCGACCATCTGAAAATAAGAGCCGCTCATCATCATCTCGAGGCCAATTTTATAAAAATTTACCTCATCTCCCAAAGCTTCAACCATCTGCTTTGCGGCCGCAAAATCAGGCACATCAAGAGCTAAAATCAAACGATCTTTTTTTGAAATTGTCATAATTTACATCTTTTTTTCTTGGCCAGAAAGTAGGCGCAAGATATTTTCTTGATGACGATATGCGATAACACAAAACAGCGCTACACACAGAACCACTTGGCTCCACGGCGCACCATAATAAAGCGACAAAACAATAGGAAGAAAAGTTGCCAGCAATGACGAAAGTGACGAAATGCGAAACACCAAAAACACCGCGATCCAGAGCAACACTGGCAAATAACCAACCGCCGGATCAAGCGCCATCAGCACTGCCAGCGCAGTTGCAACGCCCTTGCCGCCTTTGAAATTGAGATAAATTGGATAAATATGCGCCAGCACCGCCACCAAAGAAACCAAGGCCAAAAACAAATGAAGCTGTGACGAAGATTGAAAAAAGAAACGCGCCAAAATCACCATCAGCGCGCCTTTGAGGCCATCAAGAACCAAAGTTAGCGCACCCAATTTTTTGCCCGCAATGCGCGTGACGTTGGTGGCGCCAATGTTTCCCGAACCACTTTCGCGCACATCTTGATTCAAAAAAAACTTGGTTATAACCAAGCCAAACGGGATCGCGCAGATAAAATATGTAACAACCAAAAATAAAATTTGATAGATAAAAATCATAAATTAATCCCTATTTATTTGTTGTGTCAGTTTTGTTTTTTCTAAAAGCGTCAAGCGAGATAACCTTGGCAGACAAGTCTACATCTGCTTTCTTCGCCACACCATTTTCATTTTTGTTAGCATGATTTGCTGCATTTTTCAAATCATCACCTTCCAAATCGTCATAATTTACACTGAATTTTAAACCGAAATTCATTGATGGATCGGCAAAAGACGTGATTGCGCGATAAGGCACCACAAGCTTTTCATATTTGCCAGAAAAGCTGAGTGAAATTTTGAAACAGTCTTGTTCAACAACAAAAGTTTTGTATTGATGTTGGATGACGATTGTCATTTCTTCGGCATATTTTTCTTTGAGAGACTTTGGGATTGTAAGGCCGGGGAAGTTTGTTAAGAAAGTTAAAACGAAATAATGCTTGCCAAGCAGGCCGGTTTTTTCAACTTTTTTTAATGTCTCATGGATGACCGTGCGCATTGAGTTCTCGATAATTTCGTCATATCCGATTAAGTCTTGCATGTGAATTTTATATTGAATTGTTATATTTTGATTTGAAGAGCGAGGGGGGGTTGTTTTTGGGGGCCGCCGATCGTTTTTTTTTAAGAGCGGGGGGTTAAGA
>CAYPUN010000227.1:0-1838 GCA_964413985.1 uncultured Rickettsia sp.
AAAGCCGCCCAAAATTTTATGAGCCAAATGAAAGGGGGTTTGAAAGAGACGTGAAGAAGCGGCTTGAATATTGGCGGGATTTGAAGTTGAAAAAATAAAAAAGTTTTAGGCCGCTGGTGCTGCGGAATTGCTTGATGCGTTGGCAATTGCCGCTTCTCGTGCCGCTGCTTCTTCTTGCCTTTGTTGTTCACTCCTTGTAGGCGCTCTTGTCGGTCCACGATTTTCTAATCCATCCAATCGTCGCTCTTGTTGTCTTTGTCCTGCCACTAGATTTGCAATTTGACCCCTTTGATCTTGCACTTGTTGGCGCAATACTTGCGCTGCTCGTTCGAGTACTCGCAATTGATTCCGTTCTGCTGCGCGATTGTCATCATCTCTATTTCTAGCTCTTTGGTTTACTTGATTTTCAACCTCATTTGGCCTTTCTGGCCTAATAGCATCAATTGTTGCAGCAAGAATAGCAACTGCCGGAAGTGATGTAAAAGCAGCAGCGAGTAAATTTGCCATAAATGGCATTTCGGTGTATAAATGGCTTGATTGAAAATAACTAAACACTGCCGTTCCAATTGCAGCCATGGCAATAGATGAGGCAGTAAGTATTGCGCTTCTTTTAAAAAATCCAAGCATAATTTATTGCATTAATTTATAAATAATTCCATCGTAAAGAGCGCGATATGATGCGTCAACAATATTTTGCGAAACGCCAATTGTGGTCCACTTATTTCCTACATCATCGCGCGACTCAATCTGCACGCGGGTTATCGCCTTGGTGCCATCACCGGGAGTCAAAATTCTAACTTTATAATCGCTCAATTTTACATTTTTTAACACCGGATATTTTTTTGCCAAAGCCTTGCGCAGCGCCTTGTCTAGGGCGTTCACCGGACCATTGCCTTCTGCAACTGCCAAAACATTTTTGCCGCCAATCTTGATTTTGATCGTGGCTTGCGCAATCACTTCAACTTGTCCACGCGCGTCAAATCTACGTTCGTCAAGCACACGAAAGCCAATCAAATCGAAAAAATTTGGCACCACACTCAAAGAGCGTTTCGCCAAAATTTCAAAACTTGCATCAGCAGAATCATAGGCATAACCTTGCGACTCTAGCTCTTTCACCTTGTTCACCAAATCAGAAATTTGCGAAAATTTAATTTGATCTTCGGCATGCAAACCAATTTCTTTCAAGCGCGAGATAATGTTGGAGCGTCCCGCCTGATCGGACACCATAATTTTTCGATGATTGCCAACCAACTCTGGCGCAATATGTTCATAAGATTTGGTGCTTTTTGCCATGGCAGAAACATGCAGCCCGCCTTTGTGCGCAAAGGCAAACTCGCCAACATAAGGCGCAAAACGATCGCGATCTTTGTTGAGCAAATCGTCAAGAAAATGCGAAACTTTGGTGAGATTTTTCATGCCCGAATCAGAAATGCCAACATCATATCCAAGCTTGATTTTCAAGGTTGGAATGAGGCTTATCAAATTTGCATTGCCGCATCTTTCACCAAGTCCATTGAGCGTTCCCTGAATTTGACGAACACCAGCTTCTGTGGCCGCAAGCGAGTTGGCAACTGCATTGCCAGTGTCATTGTGACAATGAATTCCAAGATTTTCACCGGGAATTATTTTAGTAACTTCTAAAACAATGCGAGAAATTTCGCTTGGCAAAGTGCCGCCATTGGTGTCGCAAAGCACAACCCATCTGGCTCCAGCGTCATAAGCAGTTTTCACGCAATCAAGAGCAAATTGTGGATTTTCTTTATAGCCATCAAAAAAATGTTCAGCATCAAACAACGCTTCTTTTTTGCTGGCAACGATCTGTTTGATTGACTCGCCAA
>CAYPUN010000228.1:0-1834 GCA_964413985.1 uncultured Rickettsia sp.
AAAATTTTTATTTAATTTAATAAATTAACTTATAATGTATCCTACCAGATTACATTCTATAAAACCAATTAAAACTTTTTTCAAATGAAAATATCAGCAAAAGTTAAGAAAATTCTATCTTGCTACGAAAGCGATAGCGCTGGCACCAAAACCAATTTGGCGCGCATTTTGATGCATGGAAAACTTGGTGGCACCGGAAAATTGGTGATTTTGCCAGTGGATCAAGGCTTTGAACATGGGCCTGCGCGCAGCTTTGCGGTCAATCCAGATGCTTATGATCCGCACTATCATTTTCAATTGGCAGTTGATGCTGGACTCAGCGCCTATGCGGCTCCGCTTGGCATGATTGAAGCTGGTGCAGACACATTTGCTGGCGCAATTCCATTGATTTTGAAGGTAAATTCTTCTAACGCATTGCACAATGGCGGCACGGCTCCGCACCAAGCAACAACTGCTTCGGTGAAGGATGCGCTGCGCCTTGGTTGTTCAGCAATTGGCTTCACAATTTATCCTGGTTCTGACGCAGCATTTGACATGATGGAAGAATTTCGCGAATTGGCTGAAGAAGCCAAGAGCTATGGGCTTGCAACAGTGCTTTGGTCTTATCCTCGCGGTGGCGATTTGTCAAAAATTGGCGAAACTGCGGTTGACATTTGTGCCTATGCTGCACACATGGCAGCATTGCTTGGAGCGCACATCATCAAAGTTAAACCACCAACTCAGGCACTAGAAAATCTTGATGCGATCAAGGTTTATGAAAAAATGCAAATTCCAATTGCAACGCTTGAAGATCGCGTGAGACACGTGATGCAGACAGTGTTCAATGGCAAAAGAATTGTGGTGTTTTCTGGTGGAAACGCCAAAGGTGAAGATGATATTTATAACGAAATTCGTGAGCTTTATCAAGGTGGCGCGAGTGGCTCTATCATTGGGCGCAACACGTTCCAACGTCCGCGTGAAGAGGCGTTGCAATTGCTGGATAATATCATCTCGATTTATTTGGGAAAATAAGAGTTTTTGGTGACGGGTGTCATAGTTTTTGAAGAGTTAAATTGGTATGGCCCCTACGGCAACCTCTTCAAAACGCCGGGGCCGTCGTTTTGAAGAGCTAAGCGGGGCCATACCAATTTAACTCTTCAAAAACTATGACTACCTCGATATTCGATCACAAAAAAATGCCAAATAAAAAAATTCTTGAGGTAAAAAATCTTCAAATCTCTTTTGTCAAAACTCCTAGAATCAAGGCTCTAAACAATATTTCTTTTGATTTGTCGCCAGCAAAAATCACTGCGTTGATTGGGCAAAGTGGTTCGGGAAAATCGATCACGGCGCTTGCGATTTTGCGGCTTTTGCGTGGTGCAAAAATTGCTGGTGAGATTGTTTTTGATGGGAAAAATTTGTTGCAGATGGATGAGCGCGAGCTTTGCAAAATAAGGGGGCGCGATATATCGATTATTTTTCAGGATCCAAATTCTTCACTAAATCCTTTGCATAAAATTGGGCATCAAATTGCTGAGGCAATCAAAATTCATGATAAAAAAATTGCGGCCACAAAGTTAAAAAATCGCATTGCAGAGTTGTTGCAGCTTGTTGATTTGAAGCCTTTGGTTTCAAGGCTTGATGATTATCCGCATCAACTTTCTGGTGGGCAAAAACAGCGTTTGATGATCGCAATTGCGCTGGCAAATAATCCAAAAATTCTGATTGCTGATGAACCTACAACCGCGCTTGATAGCGCCACTCAAAGTGAAATTTTAAATTTGCTTTTGCGTTTGAAAAAAGAGTTGAATTTGGCGATTTTGTTTATCACTCACAATTTAAAAATTGTGCGCGA
>CAYPUN010000229.1:0-1825 GCA_964413985.1 uncultured Rickettsia sp.
GCCGGTGAGAAAGCCGGATAATATTAGTTTGGCGACGTTGGCGGTGGATAGCTCGTGGCCAAAGCCGAGATAGCGCGTGATTTTGCAGTCAAGAGTGTCCCACACCGCGAGATATTCTTTGCCAAGTGGATAATTGCTGACTGAAACCAAAGTTGCGTCATCGTTGTCGAGGCTGACATTTCCAAATTGGCAACCGTCACGCTTGGTTGGATTTTCGGGTGTTTGTACCTTAAATACCATTTGCGAAAACACTGTAGAAGCCCCATAGACGCCGTCAAAGAACATTGATTGCCATGCATCACCCGTGGCAAAATACATCACAAGACCAATTTTTATAATATACATTAAGAGGTCGCTTTTTTTAACACCACCACCACCAAGCAAAATTTTTGCGCCAAAGAAAGTGATTGAGAAAGTGAGGATCAGCTTCACTACGAACTGCATTTGATCTTGCAGCTGTGAAAAGAAAGATTTTGTCAGAACTTGATCGCCTTTTTTATAAAGCGTTCCTCCAGGGCAATTGTTGTTGGCTGGCGAGTCTGTAAGCATGCGGCAAGCGGTGTGACCAGCGCGATTGTAGAAAATATTTTCGAGAGTTTCTTTGGTGCATTGCGCAATTGGTGCACTAAAATGGCGCGCCGATCCAGCAATGAAGCCGGTTCCGAATTTAGCTCGATTTTGCGAATCGCCCTCAAAATTGAAGCAAGCGCTAGCAAAATAAGGTGATCTGAGGGTGCTGACATATTGATAATCAGAGAGGTCGGTTTTGGTGCAATGCTTCATGAACTGGCAATAGTTTTTGCAGCGTCCGGCTTTTGCGTTGTAGGTGCAGTCGGCATTACGAATTTCGCTTTTGCCAGCGCAATTGCCACTTGAAACATCGGCAATGTTGATAATCTCATAAGTGCCGCTGCTTGGGCGATAATTGCCATCTTGATAAAAATCGCAAACTTCAGAACCGCCGCCAATCGTGAAGTTGTAAGGGCAGAGACTATAAGTTTCGGCGCAAGCAAGGCGACCATTGTCGATTGATTTGGTGGCAAAAGTGATTGTTCTGTCAACTCCATCAATCGTGTTTTGTATTGTGCAATTTGTGCCCGCCTCACAAAATTTTCTTTTGCCGCCAAAATCGATGCAAACATATTTGCGCGCTCTTGATTTGCAACATTCATAAGCGCCTTTATATTCTGCAATGCGAAGTGGCGAAAGTGCTGTTCCATCGCGCGGATCTTTGGTTGCCTCTGGCGAAAGGTAATATTGTTTGCAGTTGAAATTGCCATTTTCCAAGCCTTTCATATAATATTTTTGCGCCGGATAATCATCGTCTGGACCCTTTGGCTTGTTGACATCTCGGCAATAGCCACCTTTCGCATCAGAATCGTCAACTTCAACTCCACCATAATACCATTCGCGATAAGTTTTGTCGTTTAGGGTTAGTTTCTCAACGCGATTGTTGGCGATATAACCGTCTTTGCCAAAAATTGCATTTTCAACCTCGGCCTTGTGCGCTGAAGCGTTGTTTAAGAAATAGGTTGGATTGGGCGTGATCCAGTTTGAGCCGCAAATTGAAGTGTTATTATAGGCGTTGAGAGCAATTCCATAAATTATTGAAATTGTGGCAATTGAAGTTGAAAGGCTGAGAGTTGCCTCTGCGACACCGCCACCACAAGCTGCATTTTTGGTCGATGCTGCTCTGACAGTAGCGCGAGAGATGTCAATTGTGTCTTGAATTGGCGATGGGGTGAAGCGTGGAAAGGCATCTCCAACTCCGCAAATGGAGTTCATTTTGGCGATGCGATATTTGGTTAGGGCATAAGCATAGGCC
>CAYPUN010000230.1:0-1819 GCA_964413985.1 uncultured Rickettsia sp.
CATGCTGCGTTTTAAGTGATATATAATTATACTTAGTAACTAAAATCATCATCCAATTTTTAGGCTTTAAAGTTTGCATCAAATTTGCTACGTCAAAATTTGTTAGCAAAAAAAATCACAGCTATTGAAGCTGAGGTGAATCATTTTTTTCTTGATTAATTTTGAATTGCTAAAGAATATTAGTAAAAAAAATAAACTAGCAATGAGGTCGCAAAAATCTGTTAAAATTTTTATATCACTTTTAACCATGCTGCTGTTGGTTGCAACGGCAATTTTTATTACGATCTATTGTCATCTTTTTGATGATATGGGGACGTTTGCAAAACGCAGATTGGTTGATTTTCCATTTTTAACTTTTGTTATCACGCCATGTTTTTTTTGGATTTCAGCTTATCTTTGTCGCAGATATTCGCCAAATGCCTCGGGGCACAATTTGCAATTTGCAATCAATCAACTTAAAAAAGATCCCGATGATTTTAAAAAAATTTCTGCTTTTTTGAATGTGCGTTTGATTGTTGTCAAAACTGTCAGCTCCTTGGTTTCAAGCTTTGGTGGCGGTGCGCTTGGCAAAGAAGGGCCGTCAATGCATATGTCGGCAGGAATTTTTGCAATTTTTGCCAATCGTTATAAAAAATATTTACCAAAAATTAGTTTAGAAAGTTGGGTGATTGCAGGCAGCGCTGTTGGTTTGACGTTGGTTTTCAACTCGCCAATTGCAGGAGTTATTTTTGCAGCTGAAAAATTTTCGCGCATCAGTTATCGCAATTTTAGACAGGGAATGATTTTCTCGATATCTTGTGTGGCTGTAGTGATGATGGTGTTTCGTAATATGGAAATTATGTTTAAATTTCATCATGTGAATTTCGTTGAAGATGGGCAAATCTGGACATTAATTTTGCTTGCTACAGTTTGCGCCTTGGTGGCGATGGTTTTAAAATATTCAAGTAATTTTTTATATCAAAAAATTTGTGCAATTGAATCTGGTTTGTGGCATTTTATTCCTTTGATAATTGGTGTGATGGTTGCCATAATAAATTATTATTGCGGAATTTATTCTTTTAGTGGTGGCGTTCAAACCATACAGGAAGCGCTTGCAAGCGATGTTAGTTTGTTATCTTACAAAGAAGTTGGTGGCAGAATTTTAAATACAATTTTAACTTTTGTCTCGGGAAGTGCTGGTGGATTGATTGCGCCGGCAATGGCAATTGGCACGGGTCTTGGCTCGATTGCAAGCGCAATTTTTGCCAATGTTGATGCAGGAGTTTTTTTGCTAATTGGCATGGCAGCATTTTTGAGTGTGATACTTGGGGAGCCTTTGGCGGCAGCGGTTTTGGTGCTTGAAGCAACTGGACAAAATATTCAAGCTTTGCCATTTTTGCTTGCCGCAACAATTATTGCAGCTTTTGTGGGCGAGGGTGGTTGGCTGCGGGTTGTGAACAAAGCTATCAATGATTCTCCAAATCGCGCGATTGAATAATTATCATTTCTGAGTTCAAGCCATTCGTGATCGATGCCCATTTGTTTAACGAGGCCACCAGCGCTAATTTCATCGCCCAATATCTCGGCAATTAATCTTGGCGCAATTTTAAATAAATCTTTCTCGATTGGCCGAGTTCCTTCAAATGCAGATTGCGCTGCCGATGGTCCTTGTCTAAACATAATTTTTGTTGTTGATTATTTGCAAACTAAGCTAGTTTTTAATAAATCTTTTTCAAGCATCTTTGCAATTAAATTTTATTCAGCGGAATTTTTATATAATTCGCGCCATTGTCTTCCGCGTCGCCAAACCTTCCCGCTCTAATGTTCACCTGAATTGACG
>CAYPUN010000231.1:0-1803 GCA_964413985.1 uncultured Rickettsia sp.
TCAGTCGGGGTTCTGCTGGAAATAAGTCCGAACTTTTTGGTATAATGACCACAATTCCGAATTTGAAGAAAGATTGACCTCGCCCGCGCCAAAGGCGCGGGCTCGGGCTGATGTTTCCGCCAAGTCCCGCCAAGGCATTTTGAATTCCGCCAAAAGCATTCCCGCCGCTACGCGGCGGTTCCTCAAGCAAAGCTTGAGATGTGCCGAAGGCACATGAGCCGATGTATAATGAGATTACAAATTGTCGGTGTAATGCAAAACCTTTTATCAATTTAATTCCCGAAGCTATGATCAAATATTTTATATATTGCCGTAAATCAAGCGAGGACGAAGAACGCCAAGTTTTGAGTATTGAGGCACAACTTCATGAGCTTCGTGAATACGCCAAGCAAAATGGTTTGTTTGTTGTTCGTGAGTATTATGAAAGTAAAACTGCCAAAGAGCCTGGTCGTGAAGTATTTAACGAAATGCTTGGCGAAATTGAAAAAGGTTCTGCGTCGGGAATTTTAGCGTGGAATCCAGACCGTTTAGCGAGAAATAGTATTGATGGTGGCAAGGTCATCTATTTTGTGGACACGCTAAAAATTGTTGCGCTAAAATTCCCGACATTTTGGTTCGAAGCGACACCCCAAGGAAAATTTATGTTGAGTGTCGCTTTCGGACAAGCAAAATATTACACCGACAATTTAAGAGAAAACATTTTGCGCGGCATACGGCAAAAAATACGCCGTGGTGAGCTATCGGCAAAAGCCCCCTTGGGATATTTTAACGAACCTCGTTTACGAACGATTGAACCAGACAAGAAAACTTTTCATAAAGTGAAAGAATGTTTAGAGGCTTTTGCTACGGGGCAATACACACTTACCGCAATTCAGCGCAAAATGTTTTCTCTTGGCTTGGTTGGCGCACGGAGCGGAAAACCGCTTGTCCTCGCCTCGGTAGAACATATTTTGAAAAATCCTTTTTACTATGGTCATTTTCAGTACCGAGGCGAGGTACATCAAGGATCGCATAAGTCAATGATTTCAAAGAAACTTTTTGACAAAATTCAAGAGGCACTTGTCGCCAATGGAAAACCCCGCAAAAAGCGAGGAGAAAAAGGTTTGCTGTACAAAGGATTCGCTGTATGTGGCGAGTGCGGCTATGCAATAACGGCTGAAAGAAAAATCAAGAAAAGTGGACTGGTGTATCACTACTACCACTGTACTTTCAAAAGCCGCACTCAAAAATGTTCGCAAACTCGCTTTTTGCGGGAAGAAGAATTGACGCGACAAGTGCAAGACATGGTTCAAAAAGTTTCTTTGCCTGATGAGTGGCGGGACGCATATCTCAAAAAACTTGAAAGCGAAAACGCCGATGTCCGCAACTCATCAGACTTTTTCGTTCAAAATCTCAAAAATGATATTTCCGCCGTTTCAGCGCGCCTCTCTCGACTCACAGACGCTTATCTAAACGAAGCACTGGAACTTAGTGACTACTTGAAGCGCAAGAACGCGCTGACGGCGGAAAAACGGACACTGGAAGAAAAATTGAGCGATTTTGAACGCAAAGGTAATCATTGGCTCGAACTCATGCGAAACTGGATTTTAGAGGCCAACCAAGCCGGAAATCTCATTAAACAAGAAAATCTTTCGGGGATGAAAGATTTTCTTGTGGACATCGGCTCGAACCGCCGACTTTCGGCGGGAATGCTTTTGGCGGAATTCAAAATGCCTTGGCGGGACTTGGCGGAAACATCAGCCCGAGCCCGCGCCTTTGGCGCGGGCGAGGTCAATCTTTCTTCAAATTCGGAATTGTGGACTT
>CAYPUN010000232.1:0-1791 GCA_964413985.1 uncultured Rickettsia sp.
GGGCCCGGCCACCCCGACCCGCGTCTTGGCGCGCCACGGTTCGAGGGCCGAAATACCATCCCCACCCCCATCCTCACACAATTATAACAATTCCATATTGTTTTTTCATTAAGAAGATCTATCATAAAAACACTCAAAAATTAAAAAAATTATTCAACCCCAAAAAAATGCACAACAACAATATCGATCTACAAAAAATCTCCCGCTGCCTAATCTCCGTTTCCGACAAAACCGGAATCATCGAACTAGCCAAAAAACTCCAAGACCACAAAGTCGAAATAATCTCCACCGGCGGAACCTTCAAGCTGCTGCAACAAAGCGGCATCAAAGCAAAAGACATTTCCGACTTCACAGGATTTCCCGAAATTATGGATGGCCGCGTGAAAACGCTTCACCCAAAAGTGCATGGCGGATTGCTTGGAGTGCTTGACAGCAAGACTCATCAAGAGCAAGCAAAGCAAAACCAGATCGAGTCGATCGATTTGCTGGTGGTGAATCTTTATCCTTTTGTTGAAACTGTTGCGCGCACAAATGACGAAGAAGAAATTATCGAAAATATCGACATTGGCGGCCCAGCAATGGTGCGCTCTGCCGCGAAAAATTTTGCTTATAAAACGGTGATCACAGATGCTGCAAATTATCAAGAATTGATCGCACAAATTGAGCAAAATCAAGGCGCCACAACTTTTGAGTTTCGCAAAAAAATGATGGCCACGGCCTTTGCAAACATTGCCAAATATGACGCGGCGATCAGTGAATATTTTTCAAAATATACCAAAATTGCTGATGAAATGCCGTCAGAATTTTGCCTGCAAGGCTCGCTAAAACAGCCTTTGCGCTATGGCGAAAACGCTCATCAAAAAGCGGCTTTATATTCAACTGCGAAAGAGGGTGGAATTGTCAATGCCAAGCAATTACAGGGCAAAGAGTTGAGTTATAATAATTTTAATGATGCAGATGCGGCGTATAATTTGGTTTTAGAATTTGCGCAGCCGGCCTGTGTGATTGTGAAACACGCCAATCCGTGCGGCGTGGCAATTGGTGCAAGCCTGCGCGAAGCTTATAAAAAAGCGCTGCAAGCTGATGCAAAATCTGCCTTTGGTGGAATTGTGGCGTTGAACGGAAAGATTGACGAAGCCTTGGCCACAGAGCTTTCGCAGATGTTTTATGAAGTGATTATCGCCAAAGAAATTGATGCCAAAGCGCAAGAAATTTTGGCCGCAAAAAAGAATTTGCGCGTGATGATTGCCGATTTTAAAAAAGCGCCACAAAGCCTTGTCAAAAGCGTGTTTGGCGGATTTTTGGTGCAAGATGCCGATCAAAAAATCTTCACCAAAGATGACTTGAAGCAAGTGAGTGAAGCCGCTGTTTCTCAGGCCGAAATTGAGCAATTGCTTTTTGCCATGACAGTTTGCAAACACGTAAAATCAAACGCAATTGTTGTTGTGAGTGACGGCCAGAGCGTAGGCCTTGGCGCTGGCCAAACCAGCAGAGTTGACGCCTGCGAAATTGCCTGCAAAAAAGCGGCAAATTTTTCTGAGTCGCAAGAAAAAATCACCGACAAAGCGCGCGGCGGATATCTTGCCAGCGACGCATTTTTCCCATTTGCAGACAATATCGAAATTGCGTCATCTTTTGGAATCAAGGCGATTGTAGCGCCCAGAGGCTCTATTCGCGATGAAGAGGTGATCGCGATGGCGAACGCAAAAAAAATTGCGCTTTATTTTGTTGATACTAGACATTTTAAGCATTAAGTTGTTGATTATGTTTGTTTTTTGTGGTATGATTGGG
>CAYPUN010000233.1:0-1785 GCA_964413985.1 uncultured Rickettsia sp.
ATTTTTTGGCGGATAGGCTGGCGCAATTTATCGTCAATTTTCAATCACCATCGTTTCGGCGATGATCTTCTCGGTGCTTGTGGCTCTAATTCTGTCACCATCTTTGTGTGCCACACTTTTAAAACCAGTTGACAAAAATCACAAACTTTCAACCAACAAATTTATTTTATTTTTCAACTCGCGCCTCGAAAAAATGCGTGAATTTTATGCCAGAACAGCCAGCGATTTTATCAAAAAAATTATGCGCTTTGTGATGGTTTATGTGGTGATGGTTGGCGGCTTGGTGTTCTTGTTTATGCGCATGCCAACTTCGTTTTTGCCAACCGAAGATCAAGGCATGATGTATTTGATGGTGAACACGCCAAGCGGCGCCACTCTTGGTCGCACGCTTGACAGCTTGAAAAAAGTTGAAGATTATTTCCTCACAAAAGAAGAAAAAAATGTCGATCACCTTTTCACCGTTGCAGGCTTTAGTTTTGCTGGCCGCTCACAAAATTCGGGCTTTGGATTTATTGGCCTCAAAGATTGGAGCGAGCGCCCCAACGCCGATCAAAGCGTTGCCGCAATTTCTGGACGCGCCATGGGAGCGCTTTCGCAAATCAAAGACGCATTTGTTTTTACATTTTTTCCGCCACCAATTCGCGAACTTGGCAATGCGTCTGGCTTCGATTTGCAGCTTCTTGACCGCGGTGGCCTTGGCCATCAAGGCTTGATGAACGCACGCAACCAGCTTCTTGGCGCCGCCTCAAAAAACCCAATTTTGATCGGCGTGCGTCCAAATGGTTTAAGCGACGTGGCGCAATATAAAATCGACATCAACTACGAAAAAGCAATGGCTTTGGGCCTTGCAATTCCCGACATCAACCAAACTCTGCAAGTTGCTTGGGGCTCGTCTTACATCAATGATTTTCTCGATAAAGGCCGCATCAAAAAAGTTTATATGCAAGCCGACGCCGCGCACCGCATGCTTCCAACTGATTTCAAAAAATGGTATGTGCGCAATCAAAACAAAGAAATGGTTTCGTTTGGCAGCTTTTCGAGCGCGCATTGGATTTATGGTTCGCCAAAATTAGAAAGATTCAACGGCAATTCTTCTGTCAACATTCAAGGCGCAGCAATTGAGGGCGTAAGCTCGGGCGTTGCCATGCAAGAAATAGAAAAAATTATTCAAACTTTGCCGCGTGGAATTGATTATTTTTGGTCGGGTCTTTCTTACGAAGAAAAAACTTCGGGCTCGCAAACTTTGGCACTTTATACAATCTCGCTGATTGTAGTGTTTTTGTCGCTTGCCGCACTTTATGAAAGCTGGTCAATTCCGTTTTCGGTGATTTTGGTGGTGCCATTTGGAATTTTTGGCGCGTTGGTTTTCTCAAAAATTTTTGGCATGAGCAACGACGTTTATTTTCAAGTTGGCTTGCTGACAACCATTGGTTTGTCGGCCAAAAACGCCATTTTGATTGTTGAATTTGCCGAAAGTTTGCACAAAGAAGGTCGCGAAATTGTCGAGTCGGTTTTGATGGCAACAAGGCAAAGATTTCGTCCAATTTTGATGACCTCGATGGCGTTTATTTTGGGCATCACACCTCTTGCAATCGCTCATGGCGCTGGTTCTGCAAGTCAACGCGCAATTGGCATTGGCGTGATGGGCGGCATGTTTTTTGCCACTTTCGTTGCCACTTTATTTGTGCCGATGTTTTATATTTTAGTGCAAAAAATTGTTACAAAAAAAAGGTAATTATTTCTTTGCAACAAGTGATATAGCTCTTGAACGCGACTGAGCCACGC
>CAYPUN010000234.1:0-1782 GCA_964413985.1 uncultured Rickettsia sp.
CATATTTTGGACACAAAGCGCACCATATTTTGACTTTGTTTTTTCCAGAAAAAATTCAGACCAGTTGCGATTGAATTTGATGTAACCCTTAGTAGCTAAAACAGATATTCTGTCGCTTATTGTTTTGCTGCATCCAAGACCAGCCTGATTTTCAAACTTCTCAGCAAACTGATTTCCGGTGTACAATTTTCCTTTAAAAGATTCGTCAGCAATGAGCTGTAAAATAACATCGCCTTTACGAATCCTTTCTGCATCGAGCTTCTGACCATAATCTTGCTGAATAATTCTTTCAGAAAACGGATTTAATTCGATCCATTTTCCATCAACTTTCTCAACGATTTTTTTCGGAATTGATGAGCCGTTTCTCAGTTCAAAATAAAGATTAATCTTTGCTTCGTGTTCGTTGGGGCGATGCAAAATCAAGCCGCTGGTGTAAAAACTTCTTAGACTTCCGGCGCCGGAAAATGCTTGAAATGGATCATCTTCCACATCTTTCTTTTTTATTTTCTTGGTGTGGTGGCAGAGAATAATTCCAATATCAGGATTGATCATTGAGCGAAGTTTTCCTACGCGATTTTGCAGGAAAAACAGCATAGCGTTGTTATCGTTCTCACTGCCGCTTTCTGCTCCGCCATCAAAGACATTTCGAATTGGATCAATACATACAATGTCGGGCGGAGAATCATCACCAAAACAATTTTTGATGGTGTTGTAAGCCAGCTCAACGCCGCGATCATTTAAAATCGCTTCAATTTGCGGAGTGGCGCAGAAATTTTTTAATCCGCGATGAAGAATATCTTTTGGGATTTGCAGCCTTTTGATACGCTCGCGCAAGTAGTGATAGCTGATCTCTGATTGCAGGTAAAAAACTTTGAGTGGCTTCGGTGGTTTTAATCCTAAAAAACTTTCTCCTGCTGCGATGTGAATCAAGAAATTGATTAAAAAATCACTTTTACCAACCTTCGGCGCGCCACCAATTAACAGCATTCCGCGTGGCGTTAAAAATCGTGGCGAAATTAAATCATCCGGCATCGGGCTGTTATCATTCCACAAATCATCGCCAAGATAGCGTGGGAATCTTTGCTCAAAACTTTTAGCGTTTTCAAAAAGTGAATTGATGTTAAAGCCTTCAGCAACTGCATCAAAGGCGTCCCACTTATGAGATTTATGTTTTGGTGGCGTTATCAGTGAAACGAATGAGGCAACTTTAAGCAGGTGTGTGGCAACTTTTTGACCATACTCAATTCCAGCTTCGTCATTGTCTGGCCAGATAATTACTTCTTTTCCAATCAGTGGCGACCAGTCAGTTTTATTGATTGGAGCGTTTGCGCCAAACATTGCGGTTGTGGCGGTGAGACCATAAGCAATTAAACTGTCAGCGGATTTTTCACCTTCGACAAGAATGATTTTTTTTGCCGCAGTGATTCCAGGAATATTGTAAAGTGGCCGTGGATCAGGAGATTTTGCTTTGCGATTTTTTACATCCCAAACTCTAAACTCTTTTCCATCTTCGGTGTCGTAGCGATAAACACAGGCAATCAGCTTATTATTTTTGTCAAAATAATCCCACTTGGCAGTTGGTTTTCCAAGATCATCGGTAAAGTTGCGGCGAATATTTTTTTGCTGAATTTCTGAACTCAAAGGGCTTCCAATCCACTCACTAATCTCGATTAAAAGTTTGTTAAAATCTGATTTGTGATAACCTCTGACTTCTTCCCACAAAGCAAAAATATCACCGCCTTGATTTGTTGCAAAATCAAACCAGTGACCTTGCTTTTCACC
>CAYPUN010000235.1:0-1774 GCA_964413985.1 uncultured Rickettsia sp.
ATACCACTTTGCACGGCTCAATTAAAGGCAAGACACAGACAAGAAACTTAGAGCATTATAATCTTGATATTATTTTGGCAGTGGGTTATCGCGCCAAATCATCTTTGGCGGTTGAGTTTAGAAAATGGGCAACAAAAACTCTAAAACAACACATTTTGCAAGGCTTCACAATCAATAAAAACCGCATCAAGCAAAACCATCAAGAATTTTTAAAAGCCATTGAAGATGTAAAAATTCTTGCCTTGGGCGGTGATAAAAATTTTGCTGCAAAAGATGTTTTAGAGTTGATAAAATCATTTTCTTACACTTGGTTTTCACTTGACAAATATGACAAAGATCAGTTTCCAACAAAAGGCACGAAAAAGTCGATAAAAATCACGGCTGATGAGCTTTGGCAAGATTTAAGCAAGTTGAAAAAAGATTTAATTGCAAAAAAAGAAGCGACAGAAATTTTTGCTTCTGAAAAAAGTAAAGGCAGTTTGGAAGGAATTTTAGGCAATGTTTTTCAAAGCGCGTTTGGGCAAGATGTTTATAAAACTTTAGAAGAAAAAGCGGCGCATTTGCTTTATTTTATTGTTAAAAATCACCCGTTTAATGATGGAAATAAAAGAAGCGGGGCTTTTGCGTTTGTTTGGTTTTTGAATAAAGCGGGGCTTGATTTTGAAAAGAGAATAAGCCCTGAAACGCTGGCAAGCTTAACGATTTTGATTGCGCAAAGCGATCCCAAGGATAAAGAGAGGGTTGTCGGGGTGGTTTTGTTGGTGCTGGGTGGGGTAAACTAAGATTGATAAATAATACTTAACTTTATAAAAATGAGCTTTTTAAAAGATTGTCAAAAATATTTAATTGACTTAACCGCCAGAAACAGGCTCGTTAACTTTAATTTCAAGACTTGTCTTGATATTGAAAAAATAAAAGAAAATTTAAATCAGGCACAAAATAGTTTTCAAATTGCTAGAATTGAAGATTGTGAAGACGAAGAGTTGACAGCCAAAGAAAAGCTTCAAATAGAAATTTTTAAAACTCTTAAAAAAATTTATACAAAACAGCAAGAAGTCGTTAATGAAAAGGGTTTTAATCCAACTAGTTGGGCTTATTATTTTTTTAAATATAAGGATAATGATGCAGAAAGAGTTGCTCCTGTTTATTTAATTTCTAGCGAGGTTAAAAGAGATGGTGCTGGTGGGTTTTGCGTTGACAATTTTATTAATGGAAAGCAAGAGGCTAGGTTTAATTATGCCATTTATGAAAAATTTAAAAAAGATTTTGATATAGATTTAAAAATTGGTTTTGTTGATTTTGAAGATGATAATTTTTCTATTGAGGCTCTAAATAACAAAATAGAAGAAATAAGGCAATTTTTAAACACAAATGGCAATATTCATAAAATTTCAATTGAAGAAAAAAGGGTTTTAGGGGTTTTTAATTCAGCAAAAGCAGCTCTTTATAATGAATGGGTTAAGTTTGAAAGTGAGATTGAAAATCATGATTTAATTAGGCTTTTTTTACCACAAGAAAATAGAGAATCAAGTCAAGGCAAACTTGAGTTTGATGCGGCTGAAATTGACAAATTATCATCTTATGAATTTTTGAGCCCATTTGATTTTGACTCTTCGCAATTGAAAGCGATTAAGGCGGCAAAAGATGGCAAAAATTTTATAATTCAAGGCCCTCCGGGAACTGGAAAGACGCAAACAATTTCAAATATAATTTCTGAATTGACTGCTCAAGGCAAAAAGGTTTTGTTTGTTGCTGAAAAGAAAGCGGCAATTGA
>CAYPUN010000236.1:0-1762 GCA_964413985.1 uncultured Rickettsia sp.
TGGTAATCAAATAAGCAAAGATGTGATAAATAATTTGCAAGAAAAGTTGCCGCAAATGCGCATTCAGACACAAATGCGCATTCAAGATGAACCAGAGTTTGATGATTTGGATCTTGACTTACGTCATGATGAACCTGCTTTGAATTTGCAAATGGCAAGTGTTACTGCATTATCTAGAATGGGTGCGAGGCAAGTAAAAATAGAAAGGTCTGTGTAACTATTTGAGTCAATTATAAGCTGCCAACCCCTCTATTTCATTGCACATTACAGCATTTCACTAAATTGTTGTTTGAAATAAATTCAACAATTTTTGCACAAAATGCCGCAAGAAAAACTAATTACGCAAGAGCAATTTGATGCACAAATCGCGCCGCTTCTAGGTGATAGAGAAAAATTACAAAGTTATAAAATTTCACAGCTGATTGAAAAAGCGCGCAAGTCTAATTTGCAAATTGATGTGAAGGCAGTGGTGGCGCGCTTTTGTGAAGTTAAGGCAAGTGATGAGCTGAGTGATGAAGAGATAATTGATACGCTGAGAACCCTTTCTTTATGCGGCGTTAGAATATTAGAGCATCCAAATTTAACGCCTCTATCAAAAAAAATTGACGCTAAAATTCACGACTTGTCGGAGAGAAGATTTGTTAATGATGATTATATAAAAAATGCGATTAACACCTTGGTTCACGCTAGGAACGTTGGGTTTTTGGAATCTGTTGATAAGGCGCAGCTAGAATTAATTCTACATAATTTTGGTGAATATTTAGAATCTCCAATTCAATCAAAAAAAGGCAAAAAGAAAGCTAAGGAAAAAATCTCAAGCACCAATTTTAATTCGCTGCTTGGAATTTGTCTTTATTGCGAAAAAGTGTTGGAAATAAAGCTGCCACGACATCTTACCGATGAAACTGATAAAATTGAAATTGTACGCGATTTAGATTCTTCATATTCGCAAGAAATAATATTTAGAAAAATTGTTAAGCACTTTGACAACAACGCTGCGCCAGCAAAAAACCCCGATGATGAATTTGTACAAGAGGCGCGTTTTGGAGATGTTTTGATAAAGTATGAAGGCTTGTGCGGTGCGGTTGGAAACCAAAAAGTTAAAAATGTTGACGTTGCTGTTTATTATAAAAATAAATTAATTGGCGCATTTGAAATTGATGGAATTTCGCACGATGTGCAGCAAAAAGATGGCGGCTTAACAATTGACGGACCAACTTGGGCGCGCAATCGCATAGAAGAAAAAATTTGCAAAAAAGATTGTTTTGTTGTGCTTGCCAGAAGAGATTTGCAAGTGGCTTTAGGAAACAATGCGGCTGGAGCGCAAAAGATAATATCTGCATTGGAGCCGATTAAAAAAATGATCGCGCATCATGAAGAGATGGATAAAAGAAAAAGCAAAAAAAGAAGTGAAGTTACAACGCCAAACTCAGTTGAAGAAGAGCGAGATTTGCGCGAAGATCAAGAGGATGAAAAATTAGAAACTTTGACAGAAGATGTGCCGCAAGATAGATTGCAACAGGCCGTGGGAGCTGCGGCTTCTAGTGTGGAAACGCTTGCTAAAAAAATTGCTCCCAAAGAAGAAGATATAAATGCAAAAAGGCTGAAGGCAATTGTTGATTCAAATAATATGGCCGATCTTGATAATTTTTTATTGTCATTGCCAAGCGAAGAGATAGCAAGGCTTGATAAGGTGGTTTTTAGTTTCACAAGCTTTGTTGGTGAAAATAAAGCTGGTTTTATTGAATATGCCATCATCTAT
>CAYPUN010000237.1:0-1717 GCA_964413985.1 uncultured Rickettsia sp.
CCTTAGCCGCTCCAAGCGTGGCCAGTCGCGGCTAAGGGCTATATAAAGTTACAACAAAGCGATAATAAAAATATAATTGAAAAACTGTGTGCGGCTTTAGAATGCGCAGCTTTAGAAAATATTTAGTGTCAAAAACCAGTCTTTGATGTAGTGCAGCGCTTCAACGCCGAGAAAAATTGCGGCGATTGAAAGTGCCATGCCAGAAAGGCCGAGGGTGATGCCGCACAGCACTGCGAGGCCGTCTTTGCTGAGCATGCCAAAAGAAATTATGAGGATTCCGAGGCCCGGAATGAAGTTGGAAAGTGGCATTGGCAGCAAAATAAAAACGGCGAAAGAGAAAATAAAGAAGCCGACAAATCTTTCGGCGGCTGGCGTTGTTATGAAGGATAGACGCGGGCGCAATATGCTTTCGACCCTGCTGATATAAGGCGAGAGACGACGCACCAAAGTTGCAAGAGTTGATCTTTTTACGCTCAATTTTGCAAATCTTTTTGGCAATTTTGGCGAGCGATATCCAGCCATCATTTGCAGCGAAAAAAGCACGAGAGGAATTGAGATAACGCTAGGAAATGGCGGCGGCAAAGGCACCATCACGCCGAAGGAAAAAATCATCATCGCAAGGCCAAAGCCAACGCTTTCCATTGCCAGAACCAAATCTGCAATTGGCAAACGATCTGCCGTTGAGGCGTTGACCACCTCTTCAATAGCATCAGTTGCGATAGCTTTTTTTTGCTCCATTGGCTATTTTTTTTCTTGTTCGTCTTCGATTTTTTTCTCGCCTTTCAAGCCTTCTTTAAAGTTGCGAATCGATCTGCCGATGTCTCCCATAACGTTGGGCAATTTGCCTGCGCCAAAGAAGATGAAGACGATAACCAAGATTAAAACCAATTCCCAAATTCTGCCCATATTTATGTTTTTTGTTTTTAAAATTTAGCTGAGTGTCATTTATATCTGACAAAGTGTGAGTGTTATAATTTGACTTAGGGTTAGTTGTCATGCCCCGCTTAGCTCTTCAAAGAGACGCCCCCGGCTCTTTGAAGAGGTTGCCGTAGGGGCATGGCAACTAACCCTAAGTCAAATTATAACACTCACACTTTGTCAGATATAAATGACACTTCCACAATTTTTATTTTTCAAGCAAATTCATCAATTCGCCCCATTCTCTAGCGCTTAAGCCAGATGATTCTTGATTTACTTGCTCGCCTTTAACCATTTTTTTGATCACTTCCAAGGCGTTTCCAGAAACTTCGCGGCCGTCTTTGCGGTGCTTCATAAAAGCTTCGAAGCAATGCGGAACCCATTTTTTGACAAGGTCAAGCATCACTTCGGCATAAACACGAATTTCGTATTGCGCGTGACTGTCGGAGCGCAGATAGAGGAAGTTGAGCAAATTGTGCAAATCGATTTTCCAATACCATTGCGTATAACAATTGATTGGCAGATTCATCCGCGCCAGCTCTCGTGCGAGGCCGTCTTTTGATTCATCAACAATGTTGCCCGCAGCATCTTGATTTATCATGTCGAGATAGTGCTGATATGAGTTGGCGGCATCTTGCTTTAAGATTTGCAGAACTTTCTTTTGCTCCTCAACACTCAATTGGCGCGCTTCGTCGCGGCCTTGATGATTGACTTTTGATTGCGCTGCCAAATGCTCGGGGCGCGGGATGTAGAACTCGTCTTCCATGATTGAATAGCGCGCAGAATATTCGTTGATTGA
>CAYPUN010000238.1:0-1686 GCA_964413985.1 uncultured Rickettsia sp.
GTAGTCAGATGCTCTATCCAATTGAGCTACGAGTGCTTAGTTAAACAAAATGCGAGCATTTTGTTTAGGAATTTTAGAATAATAAATTTGGGGAGCGACCCCAAATTTATTATAAATTTTTTTTTGAAAAAACATTGTAACTAATATTTTTCAAAATGGAATAGCTAATTTGCGGGGAAGGCCAACAAAAACCAGCCCCACAACAAAACTAAGCGCCTTTAGCAGCTTTTTTTGGCACTGACACCATTTCTTTTTCTGCCGCCTTTTCGGCCGCGCCAGCTTTGCTTCCAGATGCTTTTTTCTCTTTTGCAATTCCAAGTTTTTCGCGAACCATTGCTTCAATTTCTTCAGCAACTTTTGGATTTTCTTTCAAATATGTTTTTACATTTTCTTTGCCTTGGCCAATTTTTGCACCTTTATAAGCAAACCATGAACCAGATTTTTCAACAACGTTATATTTCACCGCCAAGTCAATAATCTCGCCGATGCGTGACACTCCTTCACCGTAGATAATTTCAAAATCTGCAGTTTTAAATGGCGGCGCAACTTTATTTTTTACAACTTTAACTCTAGTTTCGTTTCCAAGAACTTCTTCTTGATCCTTGATTGGCGAGCCACGGCGAATGTCTAAGCGCACTGACGCATAGAATTTCAAAGAGTTGCCGCCAGATGTAGTTTCAGGAGATCCAAACATCACACCAATTTTCATACGAATTTGGTTGATGAAGATGATAGTGGCGTTTGTCTTAGAAACTGTAGATGTCAACTTGCGCAATGCTTTGCTCATCAAACGTGCTTGCAAGCCCATTTGGTTGTCGGCCATGCCGCCTTCAAGTTCAACTTGCGGCACCAAAGCTGCAACTGAGTCAATCACCACAAGGTCAATCGCACCAGAGCGCACAAGGGTGTCGGCAATTTCAAGAGCCGCTTCACCATTGTCTGGTTGAGAGATGATCAATGCATCCAAATCAATGCCCAAATTTCTTGCATAAGAAGGATCAAAAGCGTGCTCAGCGTCAACAAAGGCGCAGTTTAAACCGGCTTTTTGTGCTTCTGCAATTGCGTGTAAAGTTAAAGTAGTTTTGCCTGAAGATTCTGGGCCATAAATTTCAATAATTCTGCCACGTGGATAGCCGCCAACACCAAGTGCGGCGTCAAGGGCCAATGATCCACTTGGAATAACTTCAACATCCATCACAGCTTTTTGGCCCAAGGTCATAACTGATCCTTTGCCAAACTGTTTGTCGATTTGTGATAACGCTGCTTCGAGGGCTTTTTTGCGGTCGCTCATAATTTTTTAAATTTTAAATTGATAGATTTTTTGAGATGAAAACTCGGGGGAATTTTATAGCTTGCTGATAATTTGTAAAGTGAAATAACGAGTGATGGCACGGGTGTATATTAATTTTTTGAATTAGGCTGGGGGATGGTACTTCGCCCCTCAGACAGTGGCGCGCCAAAACTCGGTTCGAAATACCATCCCCCAGCCTAATTCAAAAAATTAATATACTACCTCGATGCGATTAAGCGCGATTTATCATTGTTGTAATTTATTATTTTTATTGCTCAGAAATTTTGTGAAAGAAAAATTAAAGCCGCAAGTTTGATCTTTAAGTTTTTAGATATAAACGCGAGTGATTCGCGGAAGAAAATAAAAGAGAGAGGGGGGGGAAAGATAAAAAAAAG
>CAYPUN010000239.1:0-1662 GCA_964413985.1 uncultured Rickettsia sp.
TTATTTTGCCAGCGCCTGCTTCAATTTTGAGGGCGATTCACAAAATAAAATTTCGTTTGGAACTGGCTTCATTGCTGGATCGGCACGTCATTTCAGCGCACCAATTGCACAATGCACCAAAGAAACTCTCGAAAATATTTTCTATAATCGCGCTGGCCACACCGCTTGCCGCATGCTTACAGACTCGCCAGCAAACAACAATTGCCCTGGGGGGACTCTTTACAAAAAAGGCGATCAGGTGATGGCAAAATCTTTCTTTTCGCAGCTGCAAGATCAAATGCAATTTATGGTGAAGCTTGTCCTCACTTTATCCATCACATTCTTTGGCACCAAAATTTTACTTGGCGGTGGCGGCATCAAAAAAAGCGACCTCTTAATGTATATCATGAAAATTGCCCTTGTGATGTATTTTGCCACGGGCGATGCGTGGCAAACAATGTTCTTTGACGGCGTCTATGGCGCTTCCACAGTGTTTTCGCAGATGGTATTTAAAGTGCAAACGCCCGAAAATCCAACCAAGCGCGACGGCTGCCAATTTGGCAATGTCAGCCTCGACAATGATGATGCAACACTAGTTTCAGTCAGCAAATATCCGCTTGGCAAAGAATATCTCGCGGTGTGGGACACGCTTGATTGCAAAATCACGCGTTATCTTGGATTTGGCCCCGAGCTATCCACCGCCAACGTCGCCAAACTAATATTATCCGGCTTTCTCACCGGCCCAATTGGAATTTATTTCTCACTCTGCCTGCTGCTATTTGGCTTAGTTTTGGTCTCCGCCACAATTCGCGCGCTGCATATATTTTTATCATCGGCACTGGCAATAATCATCATGATTTATATGTCGCCACTTATCATCCCATTGTCGCTATTTCAAAAAACAAATGGCATTTTTAAAGGCTGGCTGAAGCAACTAATCAGCTTCTCGCTGCAACCGATGATTTTGTTCGCTTATTTGGCAGTTTTCATTTCGATAATGGACAAAACTCTAATTGGCAGCGCCACTTTTTATGGCGAGCCGCCATTTCGCGCCGTGCAATGCGCCGAATATTGTCAAGATGCGCTCGGCGAGATTGTCAATAATCAAAATTGCGACGGCATTGGTCAAAAATTGGTCACGCCAAAAGCCGACAGCATCGCCTGCATGATTAGCAACAACGCTTTTGGCAACTGGCCGGGACTCGAGCTAGTTGGCATCTCCCTACCCTTCTTGATCGACTTTTTAACCGAACATACGCGAGAGAAAATTCTCACAATCATCAAGGCAGTTTTGGTGATGTATTTCCTTTATCAATTTATGGATGAGGTTCCCGGAATATGCTCGCAACTGATTGGTGGCGCAGATTTGCCGGGTTCAAAATCGGATGGCGTTGCCAACCTCAAAAAACTTATTGGCTATGCGAAAGCGATTCAGAAGCGTGGTATGGGCGCAATAAGGAAGGGGGCGCCAAAGGTTGCCTCAAGAGCTCATGATGCGATAAAGCAAATTGGGTCGGGGCTAGATCAAGGCAAGTCGGAGAGTAGATCTGAAAAAGGTAAGGGAAGCGACGAAACAAAAGGTGGTGGCCCTGGCGGTGGCAGTGACGATTCCGAAGCTTAAAATAGACCTTAACAATTTAAAATCCTTAATATAACATAGCCCAACCAAAAGCTGCCATAGCT
>CAYPUN010000240.1:0-1655 GCA_964413985.1 uncultured Rickettsia sp.
TCACAATTCAGCCATCAGAAATTATGAAAACCACGATGGTGCTTGCTTTGGCGCGATATTTTTATGATGTGAATATTGAAGAAGTTGGCAAAGTTTCTTATCTTATCATACCGCTCGCGATGATTGCTGTGCCTGCGTTCTTCATCTTTCACCAACCAGATTTGGGCACTGCGTTGATTTTAACTTTGGTTGGCGTGTCGATGCTTTTTATTGCTGGGGCAAAAATGTGGAAGTTTGTCGTTGCAGGCGTGGCGGCACTTGCGGCCATTCCGTTTTTGTGGATTTTTGTGCTTTATGATTATCAAAAGCAGCGTGTGTTGACTTTTTTGAACCCAAACAACGACCCGCTTGGCAGTGGTTATAACATCATTCAATCAAAAATTGCCATTGGTTCTGGCGGATTTTTTGGCAAAGGCTATTTGAACGGAACGCAGGGCCAGCTTGACTTCTTGCCTGAAAAACAAACCGATTTTATTTTTACAATGTTGTCAGAAGAGCTTGGTTTTGTTGGCAGTGTTTTTACAATTATACTCTATTGCGGCCTTGTTTATATTGGCACCGCAACGGCGATGAAAATTCGTCATCAATATGGAAAATTGTTGGTGATGGGCGTGGTGAATATTTTGTTTGTGCATATGTTTATTAACATCGGGATGGTGACAGGCCTTCTGCCTGTTGTTGGCGCGCCGTTGCCGTTTATTTCATATGGTGGCACGATTACGGCTTCGATGTTGATTGGGTTTGGGTTGTTGCTCAATGCTGATTTGTATAAGAATTCGAATTTGTAGGGTTGGTGCGAGGTGTGAGGATTTTGGGAATGAAGTTATAAATCCATTCCCAAGCGGATCGGTGACGCACTAATGTGTAGCACCCCACACAGGAGTTGATCTGCCACTGTCAAGCCCATCATCAGCCTTGCGCTCAACATCAACATCACTAATAAGAACAACCGACTTTGATGTTGGCTTGCGAACAGAAGCGGCTGAATTTGGCCTAACATCAATCCCGTCATCAACACGAACTCCATCTTGAAGCTCGCCCCAATCTTTTTCTTTGCAAAGAGCGGCAATACTTTTCGAAGCGGGTTCAGCACTGATTGCAATCCTTGCAGTTTTTGGTCTTGCACCAACAACATCAACCTTGTCTACGCCAAAATCAATCTCTGGTTTCACCTTCTTGCTAATCCAATTTTTATCAATCCAATCACCAATTTGCTCAGGCTCAAATTCAACCATTTTGTTGATCGCGTCAGAAAAATATTCAAGCATTTCGCCACTTTTTCTATCAGCTTTTAAGTGACCAAATTTCTTACTATTTTCTTCGGCGTTAGGATTATCAAAGGCATTGAAAAAAGCCAAAAATATTGTCTTTTCTGGCAAAGTTAAAATTGCACCCTTGCCCGCATTTTTACCAGATTTCACTCCAGTAAAATCTTCCCACAAATTGCTCAAATTTTCAGGGTCAATTCCAACATCAGAACCATCTCCCGTTGCACTTTTTTGATCCTTCTTCGCATAATGCGCAACTTTTCTAACAGCCGCTAGCAAGTTTTTTAAGACGTGGTTTTTGCCAGCTTCCATTTTAAAATCTTCGCCCACCGTGACAAAGCCGCCATATCGGATCTCTTTGCCTTGGTCAGCAATTTGCCGCGCAAA
>CAYPUN010000241.1:0-1636 GCA_964413985.1 uncultured Rickettsia sp.
TATGCGCCGCATTTTGAAAAAAATTGTTGCAGGTGAAAAAGATTTGGGCGATGTTTCAACGTTGATCAATCCAAATGTGGCAGAAGAGATTGTTGGGATTTGGAATAAATAAAGCGCGCTTCTTGCCTGCGTTAATTGTTGCAAGATTCAGCGCGCTTCCTATCTAATTTCTAAGCGGACTGTTGCGATAAGCATAGCAAAAATATCCAGCAACACTCAAAGCCAGCCAAACAAAGAAAGAAGTTATGGTGTCAGGGAGTAGGGCGTATATTAAATAAGAGCAAATGATAATTGCTAGCGGCGCTACAACAAACAGCGCAGGGCAGCGAAAAGGTCTGTGCAGCTGCGGTCTTTTGAAACGCAGCACCATCACAGCAACCGAGCACATTGTCAAAGCGAACAAAATTCCAATGCTGGTCATGTTGGCAATTGTTTGAATTGGTGCAAATCCAGCAAATGTGCAAACCAGCCCCGTCACAACAAGGCAGCTCACATAAGGCGTTTGATATTTTTTGTGCATTTTGGTGAAAAATTTTGGCAACAAACCATCGCGCGACATAGCAAAGAAAATGCGTGATTGTCCAAACATCAAAACCAAAAGCACAGCCATCATGCCGGTGAGGGCGCCAGTTCCAACCAAAGCGCTGCCAATGTTGCTGCCATTTTGACGCAGCGCATAAGCCATTGGTTCGGCGTTGTTGAGTTCTGAATAGTTGGTGATGCCTGTCACCGCAAGGGCAACCGCCACATAAAGCACGATGCAGATTAGTAATGCACCAATGATGCCAATTGGCAAATCGCGATTTGGATTTTTGGTTTCTTCGGCCGCGGTGCCAATTGCGTCAAAGCCGTTATAAGCGAAAAATATTGCGGCAGCGCCAGTCAAAACGCCAGAAAAGCCAAAGGGCATAAAATTATCCGTCCAATTTTCAACTTTAACGTGCGGCACGGCGATAAAAATAAAGAGGAAAATTGCGATGAGTTTTAGGGCGACCAAAATGCGGTTTAAAACCACGCTTTCTTTGGTGCCGCGAATCAAAAAGAAGCCAATGGCCAGCGCGATCAAAGTGGCAGAAAGATTGATGATTCCGCCCTCGGATGGGGCTTTGGTGAGCATTTCTGGTATGTGATAGCCAGCGGCACTCAAAATGCCAACAAAATAGCCAGACCAGCCTGAGGCAACGGTTGCGGCGGCAACGGTATATCCAAGAAACAATCCGCACGAAACCATCCACGCAGTGAATTCGCCAAGAATTGCATAGGTGTAGGTATAGGACCCGCCAGAAACAGGGATGGTTGAGGCCAATTCGCAGTAGGCAAGGCCGGTAAAAATGCAGGCAATTCCTGAGATCAAATATGAAAGCGAAATTGCGGGGCCGGCATATTTTGCGGCGGCAATTCCGGTTAAAACAAAAATTCCTGTGCCAACTGTGCAACCAATTCCAAGCAAGATCAGATCAAGCGCACCAAGGCTTTTTTTTAGTGGCTTTGCTTTTGCTTCAGAGATTAGATGTTCGATTGTTTTTGTGCGAAATTTCATTTTTGGGCTATTTTTGTTTTATATTATAAACCATTAATAACTTGATAATTATTCCTTTATTATAGGTGAGATTTTTAACCCTTGGAAGCTCCAACC
>CAYPUN010000242.1:0-1616 GCA_964413985.1 uncultured Rickettsia sp.
TCAAAGACGCCACAAAGCCTTGCGCGTCGGGGCTCAAACGCACAATGTCACACGATTCTTGAATGTGTTTTAACTTTATTTTGTAATCCATTTTTTAAATTTAGCCTGACAGAAACGCTATTTTAGCGCGCTCAATTTAAAAAGCTGCATTAAAAAATTATCTTGGCGGAGTTAGAAATTGTTGCAGTTCTTGTTGCAATTGCTCAGAGTTAAATTCTATCAAATCACCGCTTGTCAACATATCATTTGCTGGCATATCAAACGTTTCTGGATCTTTATTGTGCAATAAGTCATCTCGCTCTGCCTCTGGCTTAAGTTTTTCCATTTTTTCTTGAGTCAAAGACATAATCCTCTTCCTTTGTGATTCGTTGCAAAGATTGCAGTTTTTTCTTATCGCGCCAATTGCATCAAGGCAATTGATTTCGCCGTCTTTTTGTAGGGGCAACAGTTCTGTTTTGAGGGTGCAGGCTATATTAGAAAAATCTTGGCCGCTTTCGCAAAAAATTGCCGATATCAATTCAAGATCAATTTTAGCCTGCCTTAACAGTGCAAATACACCATCAGGTGCATCAATTTCTTTTTTTATATCTCGCAACAAATCTTTGTAATAAAACGTGGTTATTTCACCGCCAGAAGTTTTGAACAAAGGGTGGTCTTTGGATGTTTTTCTTTCTTTTGAAAGGAATATTTTTTCTACAATGTTTTCTTCATATTCAGGAGCGGATGCTTCATGTCTTTCTTGGCCTTGAGGCGTTCCATATTCTTTAATTTCGGCCTCAATAATTTGCAGCATATTTGGAAATTTTTTATCTTTAATGCTTGCAACGTTTTTGTCAAAAAAATCATGCAAAAATTGCAAAAATATTTCTTGTGTTTTTGCAAAGCTATAATCAGAAATTTCTTTTATGCGCTTGGATCGCGTTTTTGCGTGAGGCAAAACATTTTTGCGCTTTTCTTGTTCTGTGGTTGGTTTTTTTGTGAGCGCGCCAGAAGAAGCCTTTGCGCTTGGCTTCGGCGCAACGCTTGTTGCTGCTCCGCCCTCATTTTTTGATGCAGAATTTTGCGTCAAACCATCGTGCATTGCTTGTGCTGTTGTAAGAAACTGCAATCCCGTACGCCTTAAATTGTCGGCAATATCTCTATATTCGGCGCCAGCAATTTTTAGAGATATGAAAATATTTTCATATTGCGAAATTTGATCTTTAACAGCTCCAAGCAATTCTAAAGTTGATTCTTGATAGGGATCCTTTGGATCAAAAATATCAATCCCATCAAATATTGCTGCAACTATATTTTCCTCATAACTCAGTTGCGACTTTTCATGCTCCAATCTTAAAAATTTAAATTGTGCGAAATTTTTTTCAATATAATCCGATATTGCTTTTTTTTCTACATCGCCAGAAGCCTTGTCCATAGCATCTTTGCACGATTTTTCAAAAAAAGAATGATACATTTTTACAAGCTCTAATCTTATGTTTTGTATCTGGTTGATTGAGGTTTCTGCTGCCTGTTTTTTTGCGCCATCCATAAAGCAAAATAAATAAAATTATGCGCAAAGCCGCGCAGCGCCTAGTTTTATAAATTTAGAAATTAAGATGCAATATGAAAATTAGGGG
>CAYPUN010000243.1:0-1605 GCA_964413985.1 uncultured Rickettsia sp.
TTTAATAAATTTTCTTGCGTTGCAATGTCAATAATTTCTTGATAGCAAACCTTGGCACCTTCTTCCGCAATAACACTATTTACGCACTTTGCCGCCTTTGCCAAAAGCTCTTTTGCCAATTTTATTCCTTCATATTTTGCAAAATCTATAGCTTTTATTTTGTCTCTAATTTCTTGCAAATATTGAAGATCTGTTTGTTGTGAATCCATATATTAATTTGTTATTGCGTCATTTTTTAAGGAGCTTGCCAAATGTTCGCTTTAGCAGCCGCAGCAGCCGCAGCTCCTTGTGGCACAGCTTGCGCAGACGGAGATTGACCTCTGTTGTTAGCGCGTTCTTTGTCGTTAGCTCCTTCCCTTAATAATAAATAAACTGTCTCTTCATTATCAGTATATCGCCTTGCAACATCTAGCGGCGAAGCATTGTCATACTCATCTTTTTTATCTAAAAATTTTTTATATTCCATCTCGCCTTGATCTTTGCCATATTTTTTTATAAGAAAATTCTTTTGATGCACAAGCAAAGCCTCAACCATTTCATATGTGGATGACATTGCAAATGTTAGGATAGTTTGTTTTTTATCGTCCTTAACCTCAAAATCACAAGAAGCAAGATCGACATCGCAAATTATAGATTGCAAAAACTCTAGCGAATTAGACTCTATTGCGTCTATTATCAACAAAGATCCACTTGCCCTAACAACTCTCAGCCAAACATCATCACCTTTTTCGCTTGATTCACTTGAAGCGATGGCGCGCATTTTATTTGCAATTTTTGTTGCAAGCTCTAAATCATCAACCATTGTAGCCTCGTGGCACAAAACACAAAGAGATGAAACATCATCAACCTTTTTCAATAAAAATTCCGCGATATTTGTTGCACAATTTTGAACGGAAATAGCGAAAGCATTCACAACATCTTCTCCATTCCAAGGCTCTCCAGCCGCAAAAATAGTTTTAACAATTTCTAGACTTTGTTTGTGCGACGCACTTAGCAATAGAGTTTTTAAAACACCTTTTTTTCCGTCTTCACCCTCACTCGCGTCAGCGTCGGTTAAGAGCGGCAAAAAATGCTGGAATATTTTTGGAGATTGATGTTCAATAGCAGATTCCAATATACTATACTCGCCATCTCCTGTATCAAAATAACAGCGACGGATATTTTCTTGCAATCCAAATTCTTGAAACATAGCAACATCATCCATCAAAACCACGTAAGATAATGTTTCTTCGGCGCTGGGAGGAGAAGTTGAGACCAGCTCAGCTTTAAGGTAATTTTTAAATTCCTCGGGATATTTCTTTGCGGCGCGATCAAGAAAAATCAAGTTTTAATGCGCATCCACCAATTTACAAACTTCAAAGCCATGGTTTTCCAAAATCATATCAATGGCCGCAACCATATTTTGATTAGACCTCTCCCCCAAATTGCCTCTTGACTCCTCTTCAAGCTCGGCAATTTTATTTAAGAAATATTTTGATTCATCTGAAGTACCATTCTCTTTGAGGCTTTGTTTTTCAAAACTATCATATGTAAACGATGTCCGGTTTTCTAACAATTCCTGCACCACACCAAATTTGCCAGATGCCATTGCCAATTTTAGAGCCT
>CAYPUN010000244.1:0-1601 GCA_964413985.1 uncultured Rickettsia sp.
GCGCAAACCTTTGATGAGGCCGCCAGCAGCACGGTTTTGCACCGACAGCATTGCTTGCGCTTCAACAATTGGATTGGCGTATTTTATTTCGGGCAGTTGGCGCAGCTTTGCAGCAATTTCGTCATAGTTTTCGATGCCTTGTGCGCGGCTATAAACAGTGAGGTGGGCGTTGATTCCGAGGATGCGATTGACCAATTCATAACGAAAGCCGTTCATCACCGACATCACGATTATCAAGGTTGCAACGCCGATCATAATTCCAACAAAGGAAAAAATTGCGGTGACAGAGATGAAGCCCTCTTTGCGCTTAGAGCGCAGATAGCGATAGGCGATTAAGAATTCTAATTTTTTAAACATCTTGTTGGTTGTTTTTAGTAATTTTCATATGATACAAAAATCGATCAGAAAAACCATAAAAATCGTTGTTCTAGCTTTTGTTCTAGAAATATTTTTTTCTGAAAGTTTCATTATGATACAGGGTAAATCCTTTATTTGCAAGGCTTTATAGGCTATTAAAAATATTTTTATTTTCCCTATTGCATAATAAATTTTAGTCGTTAAAAATTAGATCAAGAAAATTGTTCTAGTGAATTTAGAACAAAATTTAACAAAAATTGAAATGTCAGAAAAATATCTTCATCCATTGCAACAAAAATTGTTAGATCTTCTTGAAGGCAATTTGGAAGAGCCTCTCACAATTCGTGCAATGCAAAATATTATTGGCGCAACTTCAACCAGCGTGGTGAATCATCACATTGTGCAGCTTGAAAAAAAGGGCTATATAAAAAAGAACCCAAACAATTCGCGTGATTTTCAAATTTTGAAAACGCCAGACAAAGAAATTGCATATCTCAATTTGTATGGTTTGGCGGCTTGCGGCCCGCAAGGTTCGGTTTTGGATGGCGATCCAATTGATCGCATTCCAATTTCAACGCGCTTTATTCCATTTTCGTCAAACCAAGCTTTTATGGTGAAGGCAAAAGGCAATTCAATGTTGCCAAAAATCAATCCGGGTGATTATGTGATCGCAAAAAAAGCCAGCAAGGCTGAAGATGGTGAGATTGTAGTTTGTGTCAACAACGAAGAGGCTTTGATCAAGAAAATCAAAATTGAAAATGGTGGCAAAAATATAATTTTAGTTTCTTTCAATACTGAATTTCAGCCATTTTTGGCAGCACAAGATTTTCGTATTGAAGGTGTTGTAAAGGGAATTATCACTAACAAAACTTTAGGATTTTAGTAAAAAGAAATGAGGGAAGGGTTTTATCAAATTAATAGAAAATCTTTCTTAGGAGTTTAAATCACATAAAAAACCACGATCATTTATTTTTGATGATCGAAATAATCAAGGGGGAAATCTTTGCAGGACTACTCCCCCTTAAGTTGAGAAGAATCGTATAGATTAATCCAACTCGGCTTTTTTTATGAACCATTTTTTTTATAAATTATATGAAAAATTTAATCAACTCTGAATTGCTTTCTGAATTTATTGGTGCTTCTTTTGTTACAATCACAACATTATTTATTTTGTTTGGTTGTGTTTATATGAAGGTGAGCAATATCAATCCGCGTCATGCGATTAGTGCGATGGTTGAAAGAGC
>CAYPUN010000245.1:0-1595 GCA_964413985.1 uncultured Rickettsia sp.
CCAATAAAAATTCCCAAAATCGAATTTTTATCAACGTGATTTTTTAAGAAAAATAGCGAAATCAAAACTTCAAACATCGGCACAGTTCCATCAAGAATCGCCACGATGCCGCTGTCTAAATGGCTTGCCGACAACGCAAATAAACAAAAAGGCAACGCCGAATTAAAAAACCCGATCATGGCGTAATATTTAAAATTTTTCGCAACAAAAATATTTTTGCCCTTAATGGCGCAAACCAGCAACAGAAAGGCTCCACCAAGAAACAATCGAGCAAACGCAACAAAAAATGGCGACAAAACTTCAGCGGGAATTTTAGTAAAAATCGCAAAAAACGACCAAGCTATTCCAAGAAAAATTAAAATAACAAGGTTGCTGCCTTTATTCATAAAGTTTTGATAAAAAAATATTATGGTAATTTTTCCTTTATTGCAGAGCGATTAGCGGCTTCCGCCCTTGGCCGCGCCTGCGCCGCGGTAGTCGCGTCCAAGGGCTAAAGCAGCTAATCGCTCTGCAATAAAGGAAAAATTATCTACGCATTACACCACAAATTGCTCGCGAATAATGCGCTCTTCAAGCGAATGCCCTGAATCAAAAAGCAGCGTAAATTGCAGCGACACATCTTCTTTCACCGTCACCTTCTTCACATTGCGCACCTCGTTATAATCGGCCGTAGCACTCACTTGGCGCAGGCTTGCATCAACAACAGTAAACTCAATCACACTTTCTGCCGGCAAAATTGCCCCACGCCAATTGCGCGGACGAAACGGGCTGATTGGCGTCAGCGCCAACATCTTGGCCCCAAAAGGAATTATCGGTCCACGCAAAGAAAGATTATAAGCCGTGCTGCCCGCAGAAGTTGCAACAACGATACCGTCCGCCGTCAAGCAATCAAGCCGCTCGAGGCCATTTACACAAATATTAATTTTTGCCGCCTGATTAATTTGACGCAGCAACGACACCTCGTTAACTGCAATGTGGCTGTGCTTTGCGCCGTCCACATCAACAACTTCCATGCGCAACGGATGAAGCGTTGTGGCCTTGGCACCGTTGATTGCAGCAAGCAAATTTTCTTCGTTGTAAGCGTTCATCAAAAAACCAACAGTGCCACAATTTATACCATAAAAAGGAATTGGATTTTTTTCATATTGGTGCAGCAAATGCAGCATAGTGCCATCTCCACCCAAAACCACAATAAGGTCTAGAGCATCGTCTTTGTTGGTTTTGTCAAGGTCAATAAAACCATATTTTTTGATAAGCAGATTTTTTTTCGCCTGCGCATCTTGATTATCTTTTGCAGCAATTATAGCGATTTTTTTATTTGTCATTTTGAAAAATTTTAAACAAAAAACATTGGGCGCTTTGAAACATTACGCCCAAGGACATCAATCGGTAATACGCTCGCGTTCTGGCTCTGAAGGTGCGCTATGACGCACTGCTGGAGGTAGTTGCGGCGCAGATGCTTGTTGCTTTGCTTGCATGGCGCTACGATATTTTGCCACAGAATCATTATGCTCAGAAATAGTGGCAGAAAAATAATGGCCGCCATTTGCGCCAGTTGCCACAAAATATAAATATTCTGTTTTTGGCGGATTCAA
>CAYPUN010000246.1:0-1589 GCA_964413985.1 uncultured Rickettsia sp.
AATAAAAAACCCTCGCACAAATTTGCACGAGGGTCTGAAAGAAAAAAACTATTTTACAGAATCTTTCAAAGCTTTGCCAGCAGCAAATTTCACTCTTTTAGAGGCTTTGATTTGGATTTCTTTACCAGTTTGAGGATTGCGTCCTTTTCTAGCAGCAGTTTTTACAACTTTGAAAGTACCGAAGCCGATCAAAGTAACTACATCACCTTTTTTCAAAGCTTTTGTAGTAGCTTTCAAGAAAGCTTCAAGTGCTGCACCAGCGTCTTTTTGAGACAAACCAGTTTGGTTAGCAATTTCTTTAATTAAGTCTGTTTTATGCATTGTTAGATCTCTTTTGTTTAATATTAAAATTGACTAACGTGTTGTTCGTAACGAAACCTTATTAATTATGAGTTAAGAAGGCGTCGCAACAACAACAAGTTAGTAAAAGAAATTAAATAATCCAAAATTTAAAGCAACTATTATTTTTATTTTTTTATAGGGGTAGGGGTGCGTTGTTGCTAAAGTGAGACGTGATGACCAGAAATAATTTTGGTCTCCGACACAATGAAATCAAGGCTCCGATCGGTTTTTGCGCGCGGCAAAAGCAGTGTAGCGCTTTGAAAATCATACCCCAAACCAATTGTAATAATTTTTTTATTGCTTTTTAAAAACTCAATTGTGCGGTCATAAAAGCCTCCACCCATGCCAAGCCTGTTCAAATCTTGGTCAAACGCCAACAATGGCATAATCAAAATATCAGGCAAAATTTTGTTGCCATCTTTTGGTTCAAGAATTTTTGGATAAAATTTATTAGGCTCAAACAGTTGATTTTGCTGGCTTTGCACAAATTCAAGGTGAAAGTTTTTGTTGATAATTTTTGGATAAGAAAAAATTATTTTGCTGTTGATGAAATGCTGCGCAATCAGATTTGTCAACACTTCGCGGCCATCAGAAATATAAAGAGAAAATGTTGCGTGAGGAAATTTCGCTTGAATTTTTGGCAATAAATTTTGCAAAAAATTTTGATTTATTTTGATAGATTTTTCGGTGACTTGTTGCGGCAGAAGCTGCGCGCGCTTGTGTTTATAGAGTGTGCGAAGGGTGGCTTTGAAAGTGTGTATTTCGTTTTGCATTGACGTTTTTTTAAAAATAACCACCAAGCGGATGGAAAGCTATCCTATATGAATCCAGATTCAAAATAGAATTGGAAGTGTGCTCGAATCCACGGATCACAAGCAGGGACTTCATGTGCTAAACGACATGGGATAATAGAATTAAAATCCTGTCCTACTTGGCAGTCGCAACAACTCTAGTAGTTTTCAATTTTCTTTGCAAGTTTTTCAATATATTCGGCAACATTCTCAATGTTTTCAGCCAGCGCCTCATACATCTCTTCATCATTTATTTTTTCTACAAAAACATTTTCTTGAGTTTTTTCATTCGCATTTTTATCAGCATTTTTGCGCAAATTTTCCAAATCACGTTGGTGCGAAGCCTTGACTGTCATGGTTTCAATCTCTTCTTCAGCGTTCAACAAACAAAGCGCCAACAGAGTTTTTTCATCCGCATTTTGCAAATTATACAACAAATCTTTCACTCTTTCATCA
>CAYPUN010000247.1:0-1583 GCA_964413985.1 uncultured Rickettsia sp.
CAAGTTTGATCAATTTTTTGTGGCAAGTTTGAAGCAGCATTCTAAGATTGCGTGAGGGTCTTGTTCAACAAATAAAAAATATGAAAAAATTTTTGACATTGATTTTGTTTCTTGCTGCGGCGTCGCAAAATTTGTGCGCGCATGAGCTAAACTCTAAATTGAAATTTTCCAACAAAGCCAGCATGACATGGTTTGGATTGCCAATTTATGAAGCAAAACTTTTTACAAAAAAGAATTTTTCTTTTGATGAAGAGTTTATTTTGGAGCTAAAATATGACACTGGTTTTGAAGGTGGCAGTATTGCCAAAAGATGTATGAAAGAAATTAATGTTGTGGCGAAGCCAAGCGCCAAGCAGCAAGAAGAATGGCTTGCCAAGATGATGAAAATTTTTCCTGATGTAAAAAAAGGTGATGTGATTGCTGGCGTTTATTCTCCAAAGGGCGTGGCAAAATTTTATTATAATAAAATTTTTTTGGGTGAAGTGAGTGACAAAGAATTTGCCAAAGCGTTTTTTTCGATTTGGTTTGATGAAAAAACTTCTGAGCCAGAGGTTAGGAAGCAGCTGCTTGCGGGTTTGTAGGGGTGGGGTGGTCTTATTTTTGTGCAAGAGGGGGTTTTTATTCTAAAATGTTTTAACTTTGTCAATTCATGCAAGATATTTTTAAAAATAACATCGAAGAATACTTGATTGCAAAGGATGTTCAAAAAAATATTGATCGCAATAATCTTCAAGTATATTCAAAAATTATTAATGATTATAAAAAAAATATTCAAGCCGATCAAACTGATGCGTTATATAGGGATAAATTTTTACAACATTTGAAGTTTGGTTCTAAAATTTTAGATTTTGGTTGCGGCATTGGCGCTGTTAGCAAAATCTTGAGTGATCGAGGTTTTGATGTTTTGGGTTTGGATATTTCTGAAGATTTTTTGAATTTGGCAAAAACCAATCATCCTAAAATAGAATTTATAAAAGCAGATACTGAAAGCTTGGTTGCTCAAAGAAAAAAATTTGATGCAATTGTGTCTGAATATTCGATGATTCATCTTCATCCTTTGAGAGCGTTTTATGTTTTGAAGGATTTTAACGGCTTGTTAAATAAAAATGGATTTTTATATCTGGCGTTGCAAGAGGGCGATGTGAAGAATAAATTTTTATTCAATCTGGGTGGCGAAGAATTTGATGATCGATCTGATTATTATCAAATTCCATACAAACCTGAGTGGCGGCTTTATTTAAAGCTTTATTCTGAAAATGAAATAAAGGATTTGTTGGAGGCGAAGGGTTTTGATGTTTTGGATGTTGGTTTTAGAGATCATGTGAAAAATGAATTTCCTTTTAAGAAAATGTTTGTGGTTGCGAGGAAGAAATGAAATTCAATAGCTTGGTTTGATTTTCTTGCCCGCTTGACAACGTCAAAATATTATGGTATAATTGCAAATAACACACGCCAAGAAAGTTGGTGTGCCGCTCTATCACTGCTTGCATATGGGGCGGCTTTTTTTATTTTTCCCACAAGATGAAAAAAATTTCCGTATTTATCGATGGTTATAATCTATACCATTCAATCAAAAATCTCAA
>CAYPUN010000248.1:0-1572 GCA_964413985.1 uncultured Rickettsia sp.
CTCCAGCTCCAGCTCCAGCTCCAGCTCCAGCTCCAGCTCCAGCTCCAGCTCCAGATAAAAAAGAACCCTCTGCAAATTCTGATCTTGAGCGAAATAGAGCGAAATATAGAAAAGCGGTTCAGGTGATTGTCGGTAGTTTAAAATTGGATGACCAACAAGAGGTTGGCGAATTAAAACAATGGTTTATCGGCCTCCCTTTGCAAAAGCTGTTTGAATATAGTTATTATTCGCCGCAGGAGCGCATCGAAAAAAATGGTGATCTAAAAGAGTTGATCGGTTATGTTTCTAGGGAAAAGAAAGATGGCGCGCCTGCTGTCAATCCTTGGGAATTGGTCATTGAAAATAGCGAAGATGATGATTTATTTAAAGCGGTTTTAGATAACTTTCCAAGTGAGGAGGTTCATGCTTCTGGCGATGATGTGATAAAAAAGCCAAAGGATTTGCCAGGTCAAGATGGATTGTTTGAGATTGTTGTTGGGAAGTTGAGGGATGTTGTTGAGGATAAAGATTTTGCGACAAAACAAGAATTAAAGCAAGAGGCTGAGAGGCTTGCCGCGTTGGCTTTGAAGGCAGCTGAAAATAATTGCGCTGCAATTGTTGAGTTCAAGGAGGGAGGGAATCTTCAATGTGGACAAAAACAAGATTTTTTAGCAGTTAAGGAGCGTTTAGAGAGCTTAAAAGCAACTGGATTTGCTTCTGAGGATTTGGAAGGGGCGCTTAAACAAATTGAAAAAACCGAATTCAAGAATTCAAAAAAAGAAAAATACGCTGATGATACCAATTTTTATGGCACCGTGCCTTCAAGGGATAAAGCGGTTGGCGTTGATGGTGGCGATAAAAGTAAATGGCTAACCACTTGTCGCAATTTTTGGCAGGGTGCAACAGGAACTAATTTGCAAAAATTGGATAAGCTTTTCTACATGCTTTCTGGTATCAAGAAAAAAGAGGATTTGGCGGATTTGTTCGAAGGCGACGGTTTTGTAGAATTTGCCAAAGAGGTTATTGCAACGGCTATAGACAATAGTTTTGTTTTGAGCTTGATGGCCTCTGTAAACGGTGAAACGCCAATAACAGAGCGTGAGAAAAAGACGGTTGAAGATATCAAAACTGCTTTTGCTCATATAGAGCTTTTTGGTGCGGTTTGCAGTATTGTTGCCAAGGATGGCGAGGGCTTGCTTGAAAAGGCCAAAAAGCTTCGTGAATTTGTTCGCGATAATGTTAAAGAAAAAATGACTGTTTTTCTTGGTGTCGTTGATGCCAAGTTGCGAGATTCTAAAGATGATTCTGAAGATGAAAGAAGAGGATTCACCAGAATTTTTGGTGCCAAGAAAAAGAAAAAAGAAGAAAATAGTGATTTGAAGGCAATTCAAAGATTGTTTACGAAATTTCAGCAAAATGCGACGGGCCACGCCTACGTGACTCTTTCTGACTCAGAATCTGAAGGCGAATCTCAAGATTCGAATGATAAGCCTAAAAGCAAATCTCGGGCTCCTGGGGTTGAGAAGAAATCGAGATTTGCATGGCCATTTGGCAATAAAGCGAAAGGCGAAAAATAGTGCGAATATAAATAAT
>CAYPUN010000249.1:0-1564 GCA_964413985.1 uncultured Rickettsia sp.
AAAATACGCCAATCCAATTGTTGAAGCGCAAGCAATGCTGTCGGTGCAAAACCGCGCTGCTGGCGGCCTCATCAAAGGTTTGCGTGTCGAGGATTTGCAAAATAAAAAGCTGATTGCCAACAATATTTTGGCGGGGAAAATCGAAAATTTAAAAGAGCGCGATGATGTTTTGGTTGGCTCAACTGTAGCGCAAAACCTCAATTTAAAAATTGGCGATTCACTAAAAATTATTTCAGCACAAACCAACAGCAGCATTCTTGGCACCATCCCGCGAGTCAAGAGCTATAAGGTTGCAGGCGTGTTTGAAAGTGGTATGTATGAATATGATTCCACCACAATTTTTATGAATTTTGATATGGCGCAAATTCATTTTAAGCAGCAAAATCATGCCACCGCAATTGAAATTTTTGTCAATGACGCCACCAAATTAGACGAAGCAAAAGTTGCGGTTTTCAAAACTTTGTCCGGCTATAGCGGCCTTTATTTTGTTGACTGGCAACAGTCAAATGCCTCATTCATCGACGCTTTAAAAGTTGAAAGAACAGTGATGTTTTTGATCCTCACTTTAATAATTTTAGTTGCCGCCTTCAACATAATTTCAAGCATGATCATGTTGGTGAAAGACAAAAACAAAAACATTGCACTGCTTAGAACCATGGGCATGGAGCGCTCTAGCATCCTTCGCATATTTTTAATTTGCGGCTCGTCAATTGGCTTTGTTGGCACGTTTTTTGGTTTCATAATTGGCGTTTTATTTTCTGCCAACATCAATGCCATCAAGCAAGGATTAGAAAGCCTCACCGACACCACACTCTTCAATCCAACAATTTATTTTTTGTCAACCTTGCCATCGAAAATCTTCATTTCTGATGTCGTTTTGATCATCTCAATGTCACTGATAATCTCTTTCCTTGCCACGCTTTATCCAGCTTACAAAGCCAGCAAAGCCGATCCGGCAGAGATTTTGCGTTATGAATAAATGATACTAATATGATAATTTTTCCAGCAATTGATTTAAAAAATGGGCAATGCGTGCGTCTCTTCAAGGGCGATATGGCGCAGGCCACGGTGTTTAACGACAATCCTGCGGCGCAAGCTTTGGAGTTTGAAAATGCGGGGTTTAAATATTTGCATTTGGTTGATTTGGATGGCGCTATTGAAGGGCGTCAAGTGAATGCTGGCGCGGTTCGCGATATTATTGCGGCAATCAAAATTCCATTGCAACTTGGTGGTGGCATAAGGTCGCTGCAGGCAATAGAATCGTGGCTTGAGCTTGGTGTTTCACGTGTAATTTTAGGCACAGTGGCCGCCAAGAACCCTCAATTGGTGAAAGAAGCGGCGCGCAAATTTCCAGGGCAAATTGTGGTTGGAATTGATGCGCGCGATGGTTTTGTTGCAACTGAAGGATGGGTTGAAACCAGCGAAATCAAAGCTTTGGAGCTCGCTAAAAAATTTGAAGATTGTGGCGTGGCGGCGATAATTTATACCGACATTTCGCGCGATGGCACGCTTTCTGGCCTTGATTTTGAAGGCACGGCGAATCTAGCGCGCAACTTGCAAACTC
>CAYPUN010000250.1:0-1529 GCA_964413985.1 uncultured Rickettsia sp.
ATTTATTCGACAAAGAGGTCTATCTCAACGTGGTTGGAGGCATTGAAATCAAAGAAACCGCGGCCGATTTAGCAATTGCCTGCGCCTTAATTTCTGCTGCACGCGATATTGCAATTCCAACCGCAACAATTATCATTGGTGAAATTGGACTTTCTGGCGAAGTGCGCATGGTAAACAATCTCGAAGCCCGCCTCAAAGAAGCCGTAAAGCTTGGTTTTAAGAATTGCATCATTCCAAAAGCCAACGAAAAAAATAAAAATTTCGCCAATTTGAAAAAAACTTTAACGCAGTTAGAAATAAAAACCGTTGCCCACATTCGTGATTTATCTCAATTTTTTAGAAAATAATATGAAAAAAATATTTTTTGCGATAACGCTTGCAACACTTACAAATCAAGCATTGACAACATCAACATTTGCATCTGACCTTGAATTTACGATTGCAATAAAAGATCACAAATTTATCCCCAGCACCCTAGAAGTTCCAGCTCACAAGAAATTTAAATTGATAATTGACAATCAAGATGAAACTGCAGAAGAATTTGAAAGTCACGATTTAAGCAAAGAAAAAATTATCATGGGAGGCAAAAAAGGCACAATAATCATCACGCCTCTAGAAGCGGGAGAATACAACTTCTTTGGCGATTTTCACGCAAAAACTACAACGGGAAAATTGATAGCAAAATAAAACAACGCACTCGTAGCTCAACTGGATAGAGCGTTGCCCTCCGAAGGCAAAGGTTGTGGGTTCAAATCCCGCCGAGTGCACCAATTATGTCAAGATAGCGCCATTTATCAAAAAAAATATTCGCGCAATAAAAAACCCGCTTACTTTTTCAAATAAGCGGGCAATAAAATCTTAAAAATTAGAAGCTATAAACCGCACCAAATTTAAGAACCTGCAAAGAAACTTTTGTTACAGGATAATTGTTAACGCTATCAGTTGTAAGAGTATATCTCAAATTAAAATCTTGGCGATTATACTCGGCTCTCAAAGCAACATTTTTGGTTAAGTCATAAGTTGCACCGAAACCATAAAGCGCCGCAGCTTTTGATCTAGCTTCGCTTAAATTGTGAGTTGGCTGTTGTGCATAAGTGTCAACATTTGCATAACCTAGAGTTAAATAGCCGGCAAATTTTTCGTTAAAGTTATAACCAACGTTCGCCTTAACGCCATAGCGCCCTCTAAATGAAAGTTTGTTGCCAACTGAACCAACTTCCGCTCTATAATAATCAGCCAAAGAAACATTAAGATAGTCATAAAAAAGCTCTGGAGCAACAAAAACAGAGTTGAAGCTTTTTTTATAGCCAACGCTAAAACCAACACCAAAGCCGTCGCTTGAGGCGTTTTTGTTTGATGGCAATAAGTTGTCAGGGATTTCTCCTCTTGCATGAAGCGTGCCTTGTGCGTGAACACCAATAGCGTCGGCGCCGATATAAAGCCCGTCTTTTGCATTTGCAGAAACAGTTGCAAGAATTACGGCTAAAGCTGTTGTGATTAAGTGAATTTTTTTCATAATTTATTATTTT